>JBAYTZ010000001.1:300000-446495 GCA_041675285.1 Candidatus Delongbacteria bacterium | reverse complement strand
TCTCCACCTGGCGCAGGTAGGTGATGATCTGCTCCGGGCTGAATCGCTTCTTCGCCATCACGTCCCCCCATTTCCGGCCGAATCCTAACACTCGGCCTGGATCAGTTCTAGGGGGTCAGGTCATCAGCGCCTTGGTGGCCGTCACCGAGTCACTCAGCATGCCGCCGAAGAACCATGCCCAACTCGGGTCGCTCGTGATGGCCTGGAGTTCGAACACGTGCTTCAGCTGGCGGTCGTAGGCATCCAGGTCCGTCTGTGGCGGGCGCGGCGCCTTCACCCCTTCCTGGGCAGGCGTGGTCGCGTCCTGGGTGTGTTGCTTGGCTCTCGTCATGCGCGGGCTCCTATGAAGTGGGGTTGGTGACGAGGGTGGGGAGGCCCTTGCAGGCGCTTTCCGTCGCGTCAAGCAGCGTGATGGCGTCACCCTGCAGGCCAGTGTCGCGGCGGGTCTCGGGGAGCATGACGCGGATGAGCTCGCGCGCGCCGACGACGCCTTGCAGGACGGTCGCCAAGCGCATGAGGAGGTCCTGGCGAGAGCGTCTGTCGTCAGCCTGGGCGCCGGCCTTGACGCGCTCCATGAGCACCCTGGACTCCAGCAGGCCCATCTCGCCCGTGCATTGGATGGCCTCGGCGATCGTGGTGATGGCCTCGCTGGCGGCATCCGATGCCGCGGCCGTGGCGACAGCTGCCTCCGAAAGGCCGCGGGCGATCTCCAGGCGCCAAGCGGCGCGGTCCGTGGCCACCTGGCGACGGACGTCGTGGCGGTGCCACAGCCATGCGAGGGGCAGACAAACGGCGACAATGCCCAGTGCGACAAGCTGGGTGGTCATGCTTTCTCTCCAGTGGATTTGGTCAGCAGGAATTGGGCGACGTCGTCAGCCAGGTAGAGGACAACGGCGCCGACTTTTCGCCAGGGGAGGGGCTGGCTGCCGGCGTAGCGCCAGTTGCGGATGTTGGAGCGCTTCTGGTGAAGGACGGTGGCGGTTTCGACCTCCGTCAGATAGGCCGGCGGGCGCGCGGGGTCGTGTCCAAGCTCTGTGCGGATGGCCGCCAGGATTCGGCTGGAGTCCTCGGACGCGATCTTCACTTCGCGCCACATCCGTTGGCGCACGTGGGCGCGATGGTGACGCGCTTGGAGGTTTGGATGGGAATGGGCATGTCGCCTCCGCCGTTGGTGTTTCCCACCAAAGGGGCGGCGAAAGGGCCGAAATCGGACAGGGGGTCCGAAAAAGGTGAGAAAAGTGCGGAGGGCACAAGACTAAGCGGGCATGGAGGAGACCTTCCAGTTCGTTTGCACGATGACCGTCGTGAGTGCTGCCGGCCACCAAAACGCCGCGCGGGGCTTCAGCGTGCCGCCCACGCCCAGGTCGTCCATGAGGTCGGGCAGCAGGACCATGCCTGCCCGGCGGAGGAAGTCGCAGGCGGCGGCCCGGCCCATGGTGCTGTGCCCGGCCCGGTCATGCACCTGGTGCGCACGCCGCACCAGGTCCTCCAGCCATTGATCCTCGTCGCTCTTGATGCAGCAGTGCTGCTTGATGGCGTCCAGGTAGGTATGGCCGGTATCATCCACGCCAAAGGCGGCCAGGAACTCCCAATTGAGCCAGCGGGGATCCGTGTTGATATCCTCGCGCGGTGGTGCGCCAGGCCGCCGCTTCTTCTTGGGTGTGGCCATGGACGACCCTCCGTGCCTACGCTTTCCTTTCGGCCAGAAGCCCGATCGCCAGCTCCAGGGCGCGGATGGTCATGTGGCGCTCGTGGGGCGTTGGCCAGCGTGCGTGAATGAACTGGCCAGGAGTCAGCGCTTGCAAGCGCGCGATGCCCGCCGCCAGGTCCTCCACGCGCACCTCCATGAGCAATTGCAGCCGCACCGGAAGCGGCTGCAGGGAACTCGCCAAGGCCAGGACCTGGCGGGCGGATTTGATTCGGTAGCCACACCCGGCCGGCGGGGAGGCCCGCACCTCTTCCAGGATGGACTCGGTCTCTCGCTCAAGTTGCGCGGCCTCTTCCATCGCCTGAGCTTGGCAGAACGCCCGGCGCAGGGCATGCCTGGCGTTGATGCGATCCGCGCGGCCTTTGTCCTCTCCGGACACCAAGGTCTCGCGCCGCTGCAGCGCGCCACGTTCCCGGGTCAGGAAGTAAGCTCCGCGGATGTCACGCATTGAATAGGGCGCCAAGAGACGAAGCTTCTCGTTCATGGACAGGCCGCGGCGATCCAGGAGATGCAGGATCTCCCAGGCTGCCGGGGTGGCGAAAAACAGGGGCTGTGCGCCCCCCGGCCAGCGATCGATGGCGTCAATCCTCATCGTCGTCCGCAGGGTCGGATTCGGGCGCCAGGCCTGCGGTCTTGCCGGGATCGCTGCTCGCTCCGGCAACTCCGCCGTCCACGATGTGGATCCCGATTTCCTGGCTGGTGGCCAGCTCAAAGAGCACCATGAGGTCCTGCTCGGTCGCCCAGGCCTTCACCCGCTCGCGCGTCCGCTCCGTCATCATCGAGGCCTCGCGCAGGGCCAGGAACTTGAGCTTGGGATGCATGGCCGCGCCCATGGACAGCGAGACCTCCAGGCGCTCAGCGTCACTGGCCTGGGCAAAGGGCTTGCCGCGGTAGAGGATGGTGCCGTCCTCGGTGATGGCCAGTCCATCGATGGGCAGTTTGGCGCCCAGCAGCACCTGGGAGATCTCGTCGTTGACGGCGTCGATGCGGGTGGTCAGCGTCTCGCTCTCGCCCTGCAGGCGCGTGACCTCGGCCTCCGTCCTTCGGTAAGTCTTGGCAGACCGGGCCAGCTCGTTGTCCGCCTCGGCCGTGGCCAGCCTGGTCCGCAGGGCCTCCAGGCCGGACGGCTGCAGGGCGTCCACCAGCAGCTTCTTCTCCTTGCCCTGCGCCACCAGGCGGGTCACCTTTTCGCGCGCGGCCGTGAGGGAAATCTCCAGGCGGGTGACCTCGGCCTTGGCTTCGGCATGCTCCTGGTAGAGATCCTGAAGCGCCTGGCGCGTGTCGGCGCCCGCGTCTTCGACTTCACGCGCGGCGTCCATCTGACGGGTCAGCTCCGTCAGGCTGACTTCCGTGGGGACACTCGCGGCTGGCATGGCCAGGGCCTCCAGGCGCCCCTGGGCGGCCTTCAAGTCGCGGTTGATGTCCGTCCGCTGATCGTAGACCACCTGGCGCCGGGCCTTCAGGGCGTCGATGGGCTCCTTCACGCCAGCCAGGTCGATCATGACCTTGCTCTGGAGCTCGGCCTTCATGCGCACGAATTCGCTGGGGTCGAAGCACAGCGTGTGGAAGAAGGCGTCCAGGATGGCCTGGGGACTGGGGAAGCTGCCCTTGTCCGGGGTCCAGATCTTCAGGCCCCAGCCGCCCTCGGCCGTGACCGTCCGTGTCACGCGGATGCGCCGCGGGCTGTTCGAGCGGGCGTCGTCCGCGGGCGCCAGGTCCAGCACGATGGTGGCCTTCTCGGCGCCCTCGTGCACGGGCTCGCCCGGTGTGACCTTGGCGCCGCCCAGGGCCGTCCAGATGGCCTGGATGACACTGGTCTTGCCCTGACCGTTTTCGCCGGATAGATCCACCGCGTGTGCGGCAGGGTCGAAGGCAATGCGCACGGCCTTCAGGCGCATGAAATCCTCGGCCTCAAGCCCGACGATGCGGTAGCTGTCCGCCAGCTGGTGGGCCGGCTTGGTGGTCTTCGCCATGGTGGTTCAGTCCTTTCCGTCAGAAGGGGAGTTGTTCGTCGTCGTGAGTGGTGGTCTGGGCGGGCAGCCCGGGCGGCACAGACGGCTGCGTGGAGGCTACTGCCGCTGGCTTGGCATCCTGGCCCACGTCCTCCTCTTCCTGACCCTGGAGGCGCCGCAACGCCTCGTTCAGGGTTGCTTCGAGCAGGCGGAACGCCCGCACACGCTTCCCACCATCCGTGGGGCGGCTGATGTCGCTCTCCGTGATGACGTGGTGGGTCTTCAGCGTGTTGGTCAGGCGGTTGGTGGTCAGCTTCTTCTCGAAGGGCCACGCGCCATCGTCGACGAGCTCGGCGTGAATGGCCTCGGCCAGCTTGTGTGAGAAGTAGACGTGGGGGGCCATCAGGATCTCGTAGATCTTCCGGTCGTCACCCGTGATCAAGTTCAGTAGCGTCTGCAGGATGAGGATGTCCAGGTTCTCGCGGCGGGCCCGCTCGTCCCGCTCTTTCTCCTTTTCCTTCTGGGTCTTGAGAAGGATGTCGACCAGTGACTGCGTTTCGTCCAGGTTGGACTCGCGGTCGACCTGGTGGGCGATGGTGATCAGAGGGAGCCAGATTTCCCGCTCCCGGCTAATGAGGTCCGGCAGCGCACCCATGAGGTCCACGGTGTAGATCTGGTGCAGCGCGAGGAACTTGGTCAGGGCCCAGCAGTGAAGGCGGTTCCTGAGCGCCATCGTGCGCGCCTCGATCTCCGCCGCGTTCTGGGCGTAGTCCTTGAGCCGCACATCCTTTTGCTTCTTCAGGCTGTGGATGACGACGCAGCGGTTGCCGAAGACGTGGTCGATCTCGTTGATGCTTCCCAGGCACTTGGGTCCGAAGGTCTCGAACATCTCCACCATGCCCGTGTCCATGTTCGTGCGACTGGCGCTCGCCCCCTTCTTGTAAGCGTCGTTCAACAGCAGGCGGATGGTGGCCTCCATGGTCCCGGGCTTGGGGTGGCTCAGCTTCTCTGCTTCGTCCAGGATGACGGTGGAGCGGTTGGCGTGCACCAAGCGGAAGAGGGCCGGCTCGGTGATGCTGGTGGTCTTGCGGGCGTTGAAGGCCAGGGCGGCGATGAAGTCCAGCGAGAGTGATTTGCCCGATCCCGTGATGCCGTTGAAGTGCAGGTAGCCCAGCGTGCCGAAGAGCGGGTAGACGTAGGTCATCATGATCCAAAGGGCGATGATGTCGAACTCGTGGTCTGCCGGGTACCAAATGAACTCCTTCAAGAGGGCCCGGATGTCTTGGAAGAGCTCGGCGGTGTTGGGCGTGTTGGCGGCCGGGTCCTTCAGGAAGCGCTCGACGCTGAAAGGGATGGTGGATGGGTGGCTCCACCGTGGCAAGTCCGGATCGGGGAAACGCGTGAGTTTGGGGTCATTCACTTGACGATTTTTGTACGGGACCAGCACCACATGGATGCCGTCATCCGTGATCGACGATTCGATCACGTAGCGCTCTTTGATGCGCAATCCGTTGTCGTCGACGTCCATCCATAGACCGATGTTGGCGGTGGGAAAATTGCTCATGCTACTTAAGTCCTTTCCGTTGTGAAGGAGAGAGAGGCGATGTAGGGGAGTGTGTCTTCGAAGATGAGCTTGCTTGCGGCGCTCGTTTCCATTTGCACAACGGCTTCCTGTGCCCGCACCCGCTCTGCCTGAGTCGACTTGATCTCTTTCAGCGACGCGCGAAGGCTGCCCATCTGGAGTCCGCAACGCTTCTTCAGCAGATCCAGATAGACGGCCTGGCGCAGCTCAGACAGGGCTGTCATGGACTCCAGGACATCCTGCACCGCAGCCTGATCCTCGCGCCGCAGTTTCCCGCCGGCCTTCACATCGGGCAACTGCTCGATCTGGTAAGTGATCAGGTCCGGCGCGTCGTCCAGCAGGTCCTTGAACTCTTCCTTCGTGCCGCCGGCGCGGGCCCAGTCGTTGATGTCCTTCTCGCCTGGCATGTGCAGGATGCGCACCTCGCCGTCCCGCAGGGCGGCCTGGATGGCGCGCGCGGAGGTCACCACGCGCCCACGGCCGGCGGGGTCGTTGTCCCATACGAGGGTGACGTCCTTCAGGTGGGCGAAATGGTGGGCGTTCTTGGCGACTTCCAGGCCCAGGTTGCCCACGGCGGGGATGCCCCAGGTATCCACCTGCAGGGCGTCCGGGATGCCTTCCGCCAGCACCAGCTTGCGCTCGGGGTTGTGCAGGGCGTCCACGTTCCACAGGCCCGCGGCCTGGCCGGCCAGGTGGACGAACTTGCGCTTGTCCTCGGACTCGGGTAGTGCGCGGAAGGACATGCCCGTGACGCGGTGACGTTTGAGCAAGGGGAAGGAGATGCGGGTGTCGCGGAAGAGGAGTCCACCCCGCTCCGTGCGGAGCCCCGCCTCTTCAAAGTCGGCCTGATTGAACTCGCCCAGGATGGGGTGCGTGGCCCTGACCTGATAGACCTTGGCCAGGTTGGCAAGCCCGACCACGTGCTCCTTCAGGAGCTCCAGAGAGTAGCCACGGCCTTCCAGATAGGCGCGCGCCAGTCGGGCGGGTTCCGTGTCGGCCATGAGCTGGCCGTGCGCGTAGCGCGCCAGGACGCTCAGGGTTTCCTCACGCTTGTGCTTGGCCTCCTCGGCCGCCCGCTCTTCCTCCGTGGGCGGCGTCAGGTCCAGGTGCATGAGCTCGGCCGCGTAGCGCACGGCCCCCTTGAAGTCGAGGCCCTTGTCCGCCATGATGAAGTCAATGGGGCTGCCACCACACGGGGTCGTCTGGTGGCTGGGGCACCACCAGGAGTTGGTCTCGCTGTAAACGATGAACGATCCGTTTTTATCCGCGTGGCCAGGAAGCGGGCAGCGGATGGGCTTTCGTCCCGTGTGGTGCGGAACGAGCTTGTCCATGGTCAGCTCGCGCTTGATGCGCTCAGCGAGATCTACGTAGTGCCCCACGTGGGCTCCTTATCGCATGGCCGCCATGAAGAGGTCGTCGCTGCGCGCGGCAATGATGGCCGCGGCGGCGTCGTACTGGTGCTCGCTCTTGTCCTTGGTCACGTCCCAGCCGGCTCCTGCCCACGCCTGGCCGTCCCGGGCCAGCACCGCCCGGACCACGTCCGCCACGCGCGTCTTGGTGGCCGTCAGTCCTCCGCCCACGCGCTCCTTGATTTCGCCCGGCAGAAGCCAGATGGTGGGCACGTTGTGGTAGACGCGCGCCGCCACCAGCAGGGCCTTGGCATAGGCCAGGCCTTTCAAGGCCGCGGCGCTCTGCGCGCCGCTGGATGGCGTCTCGCAGCAGAGGATGGCCGGCGGGTGGGCCAGCAGGAAGTCACGGATCCCGGTGGCCAGGATCTCCAGCCGGCGGCCGTCGTCGTCGGCCTTGCGCAGGCCCAGCTTCTTGTCGCTGGGCTGGGTCGTAAGGGTGGTCATGGCCACGGGCCACCAGGTGGCCAGGTCGACGGCCACCAGGGCGAAGTGCGTGAAGGAGGGGTCCATGCCGACGGCGGTGCGGGCGGGCCCGCCGGGACGAACGAGGATGGTGGGCGCGGCCAGGATGGGCGCCGGCGCCGCTTCGAGTTGCTGCGCCTGGCTGGCCGGCTGGGCCTTCACGATCGTCGCCATGAGCTTCTTGTAGGCGGCCTTCCTGCCGGCGTACTGGCGCAGCAGGGGCTTCGAATCATTGTCCACGTTGGTGACGGCGCTGTCGATGAAGTCAAAGACCTCGCCCCGTGTCTTGCCCGGCGCCGCGCGCATGACGCGCCCGACGCGCTGCTCCACGCGCCCTTCCGCCTTGGCAGGAAAGGTCAGCAGCAGCGTGTTGAGCTCGGGAATGTTGAGGCCCTCATCGGCCACGGTCGAGGCAAAGAGGACGCGCACATGTCCGGACCGAACCGCGTGCCGGATCATGCGCCGCGTGTCCTTCTTGACCTTCCCGGCGAGCAGCTCGCCCACGATACCCCGTGCCTTGGCCGCCTGGAACAGGGGTTCCAGATGGTCCTCCACGCGGCCGGACAGGACCAGGATCACCCGCTCCTCGTCCTGGTGGAGGGCTTCCAGCGTGTCCAGCACCAGTTGACGACGGGTTTCATCCTTGGCCAGGGCGCCCGACAGGGCTTGCCAATCGCCGGCGCCGCGGTAGGGGAAGGTGAAGGCCGTGTGCACCTCGTGGATGACCGCCGGCACCAGCCAGCCGCCCTGCAGCAGGTCCGCTTGGCGGGTCTCATGCAGGATCGGGCCAAACGTGTGGAAGAGCTTCTGGGTCAACCCATCCTCGCGCTCGGGCGTGGCCGTCAGGGCCAGGCGCCACTTGGCAGGGCAGGCATTCACGACGCGGTCGAAGGTGCTGGCCGGGCAGTGGTGACCCTCGTCCAAAATGAGGCAGCCGTACTGGGCCAGCTCGCGCGCGAGGGCGCCGGTCTCCAGTCGGGTCAGGGTTTGCACCGTGGCCAAAGTGATGGGCGGGCTGGTCCGCAGGTCCACCGCGCCGGGCAGGAATCCGAAAAGCTCCTCGATCTCGTCCCGCCACTGTTCAAGCAGATCCAGCGTGTGGACAAGAATCAGCGTGCGCTGCTGGATCTCGGCCAGAGCCGCCAGGGCCGTGAAGGTCTTCCCGCCGCCGGCGGGGATCACCACCACGCCCTGCTGGCGCTGGACCATGGCCACCTTGGCCGCCTCCTGGTAGGGCCGCAGTGGGGGATGGAAAGGAGGGATGGACGTCGGCCATAACGCCCTGTGGTCCTGGGCGCCCGGCCAGGGGGCCAGCGCCTCCTTCAGGAGGGCGATCGCTCCACGTGGAGCGCACCAGCAGCCCTGCGTGTCAACGTGGAAGCCCTCCAGCCGCTTGGGAATCTCCCGCCAGCGTCCGTCCACCTTCTCCTTCGGGACCTGGATGCCGCGCTTCTTGGCCGCCACGTAGGCGGGGTTCGCATAGGAGAGAGCACGCTCCAGGCGCTCGCGGGCGCCGGCCGGCAGCTCGGCCAGGGGGATGCGAATCAGACTCGCGACGTCGATGCTCATTCGAAGGGGTCCTCGCTGGTGGAGAGGAAGCTCCGGATGGACGCCACCTCGTGGCTCATGCGCCCACCGGGGATGGCCTTCAGGAACTGACGCCCGTACTTCTTGGAGGTGACCCGGCCGTCCAGCAGCAGGACCACGCCGCGGTCATCGTGCCGGCGGATGAGGCGTCCGAAGATTTGCTTCCACGCGATCACGGCGATGGGCAGGCTGTGACCACCGAACCAGCCCTTCGGGTCGTGCTCGGCGATGTAGTCCATGACGGGATCCGCCGGCGAGGGGAAGGGCAGGCGATCCAGGGCGACCAGGGACAGGCTCTCCCCAGGCACGTCGATGCCCTGGAAGAAGGTGCGGGTGGCGAAGAGCACGCTGTGCACGTCCTCCTGGAATTGCTTGATGAGCAGGGTGGAGGGGGCGTTGCCCTGGCGCAGGCAGCGGTAGCCCGCCCGCTCGAACTCCGGCGCCAGCAGGTCATGCGCAGCCCGCATCCCCTGGCTGGAGGTGAAGAGAAGCAGGGCCCGGCCCTGAGAGAGCAGCACAGCCTCGTGCAGGAGGTCGTGCACGCGGTCCCGGAACTCCGGCGCATTTGGCTCGGGCAAGCCGGCCGGCACCACCAGCAGAGCCGCGCGGTCGAAGTCGAAGGGGCTGGGCAGGATCACCTGCCGCGTGTCCACGGACAGGCCGATGCGCTCGCGGATGAAGGAGAAGTCGCCACGCGTGGTGGTCAGCGTGGCGCTGGTGCCGATGAAGCTTGACACCCAGGGCAGCAAGGCCTGCCGCACGAAGGCCGCGATCGAGACCGGCTTGCCGCAGAGTTTCCACGTCTCGCCCGACGCCGATTCCATGCGCTCAGTCCAGTAGACCCACTCCGCGTGCTCCTGCCAGATGAGGGCGCGCGCGCGCTTGGCCATCTGGGTGCACTGCTCTTCCTGGCGCTCCAGCTGCTTGAATTCCTTCGAGTCCTCCAGGTGCTGGCGCTTGGTGGCCTTCAACTCGCGCAAGGCGTCGCGCAGGGCGTCCAGGATGGGGCCCTCGTCGATCAGGCCCGCTTCCTTGATGCGGCCGCTGCCCTGGGCGCCATGCGTAAAGCTCAGTTGCTTGATGGCGCGCGCGAGGTTCTCCGCCGCGCGATCCAGGGTCTGGAATCCGCTCTGGGACAGGTGCCGCTTGAATCCCCGAAAACTCCAGCGGCCGATCTGCTCGCCGGCGAAGTCGCTGCCGATGTCCGGGATCTCGTGGGCCTCGTCGCAGATGAGGACATCGAAGGGCGGGACGACGCCGGCATTGCCGGCCGTGGCCTGCTGGACCATCAGGTGGGCGAAGAGCAGGTGATAGTTGCAGACGACGACCTGCGCGTCTTCCGCTTCTGTCACGGCCGCCCGGTGGAAGCAGAGGAGCTTGCAGCCGGCGCACTCGCTGGTGTCGGCCACGGAGAAGTGGCGCCAGACGCGCGGGGTGACCTTGAAGGGGATCTCGCTGGCGTCGCCCGTGGACGTCGTCCCGGCCCAGGCCAGCACCTGGTAGAACTCGTCTTGGTCCTCGTCCGACACGGCGCCGGCGAAGAGCTGGCTCTTGTGCTCGTCGTGGCGGTCCTTGCACAAGAAGTTCGACCGACCCTTCAGCAGGGTGAACTGGAACGGCTCGGGCAGAATGCCCGCTAGAAAGGGCAGGTCCTTCTGCACCAACTGCTCCTGCAGGGCGATGTTGGCCGTGGCGATGAGCACGCGCTGACCCGTGGCCAGGGCGTGCTGGATGGCGGGCGCACAGTACGCCATGCCTTTCCCAGTCCCTGTCGGGGCCTCCACCAGCAGGGTGCTGCCTGTCGCCAGGGCGGCGGCCACCTCGCGCGCCATGATGAGCTGGCTCTCGCGCGGTTGGTAGCCGGGCAGCTGCTGGGCCATCCGTCCACCAGGGCCGAAGACCTCGTCCATCGTGAGGGTCGGCTTCGGTTGGGTAGGCGGTGCTGCCACTTCCAGCAAGGCCGGGAAGTCCGTCGCGTCTTGGTGCATGATCTCTCACAGGCTTGTGCGGCGTGAAGTGGGCCCGGCCGGCAAGAGGTGCGCACGTGCCGACCGGGCCCGGATGTGGGGGCTGCAGAGATCAGGCGAAGGGATCGCCGGGGACGTCGCCGTCGTTGGCCGCGTGCCGCGCGTTCTCCTCTTCCTGCGTGACCCAAGTCTGGGCTACGGAGAGGGACCCCGCCGGCAGGTCGCGGATCTTGGCGATGGAGAACGTGGCCAGGAAGTCGTTCATCATCTGGCCGCCCTGGGCGTCGCCCAGCGTGGCCTTCAGTGCCTTGAGGCGGGCGATGAGCGCATCGCCATCGGTCTGGGTGAGGATGGCCGCGGGCTCGGGCTTCTTGGGCCCGCCGCCCTTCTTGTCGTCGGCATCCTCACCGCCGTCCGACGTCAAATCGTAGAGGTCCAGGGCGTCGAGCTGGGCGCGCAGGGCGGGGGTGATGGTGGCCTCGGGCAGCACCGTGTAGCTCGTGTCCTTGGCCTTCGTGCCGGTGCGCTCGATCTCGAAGACCTGGTTGTCGACGCCGTACTTGGTGTCCATCTTGGACACCTGCTTGTAGAAGGTCTTCGAGTTCTCCAGGACCTTCACGGCCTTGATCTGATAGACGCCGTTCCTGTTCTCCAGCACGGCCACGTTCATGCTGGTCTTGAGTGTCTTCTCCTTCCCGCAGCCGTCGGTCCAGGGGTGGTAGGTCGCGCCATCCCAATAGACCGCCCGGATGTGGGGCTCGCCCAGGAAGGCGACCAGGTGCTTGTCTCCGTCTTCGAACTTGAGGTAGCGCCCGCTCTGCAGGTCGTGCTCCTCGTAGGTCTTGTTCATGCCATCGAACCGGCCCATGGTGGGTCCTCCTTGTGGTGTGGGTTAGTGCTGGATCTCGTGTCTGGACTTCGTCTCGATGACGGAGAGGAGGTGCAGGATGGCCGGGTGCCTGCGCAGATTGATCATGGGTGCCTGGGGCTCGCCAACACCGCTCTCGCGCAAGTCGGCCAGGGGCGCCATGCAGGAGCGGTAGGCCCTTTCCACGGAGCGGCTGAGGGCAAACACGACCGGGTCACGGGTCGGGTGTTCGGCGACGATGCCGCCGACCGTCAGGGCCAGTTCCAGGAAGGCGCCGCGCACGCGGGCTTCGATCTGGTCCACCTTGGTGGCGTCGGTGGGATTGGGCTCGGACATCCTGTCTCTCCTTCGTCCTTTCCCACCAAAGGGGCGGCGAAAAGGCCGAAATCGGACAGGGGTCAGGAGATTCTCTCTCTTTTTTGACGCAACCGTTTTAGCAGCCTGTTGTGGCGTTTCTGCGTGGTGTCGTAGGCTTCGCCCAACATGGATGCCATCTCTTGCAGCGAGTACCCGTAGACGTAGAGACCGACCAGCAGGCCCCGTTCGGCATCGGTGAGGGGCATGTCTTGGATCAGATCCTGAAGGGATTGGTAGGCGTCGACGCGCTCATCCGGGACATGGTCTTGCATGACGACTTCGTCGGGCGCGATGGTCACCTTCGCCACACGCTGGTAGTCCCTCAATCCCTGGGCAACGCGAAGCCTGAGCTTGGTGTCACGCAGGAGCTCATGCGCCAAACACGGGTTCGTCAGGCGCCCTTCCCCCAGTCCCATCAGGGTTTCCAGGAACGCCATGATCACCGAACTCTCGGTCTCTTCCAGGCTGCTGCCCGTCATCCGATAGCGACCAGCCAAGGCCTGCAGCGCCGGGGCGTAGGAGACGAGTAGCCAGAGCTGGATGCTTGCGGCTTCGGGCACGCCCGCCTGCAGATGGTGGATGGAGGCGCTGAGAGCCGCTTGGCGGGCCGCTTGCTGGGTTTTGGCCGCCGGTCCCAGCAGAGCCAGGAAGTCTGTCAACGTGGGCGGCAAAGCCGGCTCGCGAGCCGCGAGTGCGAGGTAATCGGTGGTGGACGCGGGCGTGAAGGCGTCTTGTTTGGAGGGCAGCACGATGGCTCCAGCGCTGGGTCAGCGCCGGCGCGAAGCCGCCAAGAGGCATGATTAAACCCGGGCGCTGATGCGCGCCGGGCCAACAGATGAAGGGAGTGGACAGAGTCCGCCCAGGAGACCCACAGGCATGGATCACCCGGCCCGTGCTTTTCACGGGAATGGAATGGGCATGAGGAAGCCCGGGCAGACAAGTCCCTGCTTAAGCCTGGTAATCAGCCAGGCCTTGACTGTCGGTCCGGGTTAGAAGAGGATCAGCAGAACGGATCGGGAGAGGGCGCAATGATGAACACGCCGACGATCGGCGGGGGGCTGGAATCTATTCAGGCAAGACATGATTGGCTCCAAGGGAGGCGGTGAGCGTGAGGCTACGGGAGCCAAGATAGGTGGGGGTGCAACATACCCTGGAAGCCCCGTTGTCAATCCATGGCTTCCGCGCAAAGTCTTCAGCCAACTGAGTTTTGTATGGGATTTTGCCTGCTCCAGCAGCTGACCTGTTGTACTCAAGACTTCGAATTTCTTTGCGATCAAGCACTTGCGCGAAAGGCCTCTGCGGAGGCGACCCTTACCACCCGCCGCCATACGAACGACAGCATGTTGCCTTCAGCCTGTCGGAGCTCATCGATGCTGAGCCACCTTTGGAGAGATTTCTCCAGGTCGTTGGAGACATGTCGACAAAGGAGCGGACAACTGGCTCGACCTGACATTAAGTCTTTGCTTATCAATAGAATTTTGGTCGCTCGAATTGGCATAAGGCTTGCCACACACTGTGAAAAGGGAGGCCAACATGTCGATTCGAGGATCTCGTCTCATCGCAACCAAGGCTAATACCAAGCCTCACTGGATTCTAGCCCTTTTCTGCTGCCTGTTGTTCATCATGGGTTCTGCATCTGCCCATTCGCATGAGGACCATCTCGAGGCGGCAGGAACTGTCGCAGCATCGTCAGACACCGCCTCGATTGAACCTGTCGCTGAAGCCGTCAAGACAGGCACAGTTCACGCAGGCATGCAAATGGGCAATGGATCTTCAGAAGATAGCCCTACTCTTGTTGGTGCGATCCTGGATCGAGCGGCTGATCTGCATACGGCCATCGTCCACTTCCCCATCGCCTGGGTTCTTCTTCTGGTCCTATTGGAGGGCTGGTCCATGTTCCGCGGGCGTCCGATTCCCGAGATGGGCCTGCCCCTGGCCATCCTGGCGGCTTTGAGCTTTCTCCCCACGGCCGTCACGGGTCTGCTGCACGCCCACGAGATGGCGTCCGCCGCGCCGGCGCTGCAGGAGGTGATTCGCTTCCACCGCAATCTGGCGTTGTCCGGATGTGTGTTGATGGGGCTGGCCGCAGGTCTTCGACTGTTGCTGCGACGCCGCCCGTCGACCGGATTGCGAGTCGCTTACTGGGTCGTGTTGGTCGCTGTCCTGGCGCTGAGCCTGAGTGCTGGCCATCAGGGTGGAATCATCGCACACAGTGAGATGTAATGGATTCGGTGAGGTGCCCCGTGCGTCCAGTCCTCCTCTTCCTGGTTTCCCTCGTGCTGCTGGGCACAATGCCAGCCAGCGGGCAAGTGTCTCTGGACTCCCTGGTCCAGCGAGCCCTGCGGCAGGCACCTGAGCTACCAGAGATGGAGGCCGCCGTGAAGGCCGCCCAGGCGCGTGTCACACCCGCAGCGGCACTGCCTGATCCCGCGTTGGAACTGGGTGGGCAGGCCATGGGCCTGCCTCCAGGCGACAACTCAACCCTCACCCTTGAACTCAGCCAGGAACTGCCCTTCCCCGGCAAGCGGGGCGCGCGCCGGGCCGTGGCTGAGGCGGAGGTGACCGCCCGCGAGGCGGCACGGCTGCAGCGTATGGCTGAAGTCGTGATCGCCGTGCGCACACACTACGCAGATCTCTATGCCATCGACCGGCGTGGGCACGTGTTGGCCGTCGCCAGCCAGTTGATCGAGGCAGCGATCCGCACCATGTCCGCGCGACTGAGCGCCGGCCAGGTGGATCAGGAGAGCGTTCTGCGGCTGGAGATCCAGGCGGCACGCATCCGCCAGCAGGCGGCCGGGCTGAAGGCCGAACGCACCGGCGCTGTGGCAGAGCTCAATCGCCTGCTGGGCGAGGCGCCGGATCATCCCTTTGGCGAAATCACTGCGCTTCCGAGTGTGGTGCCGCCGCCGCCCGACAGCCTGCGCGCCGGAATTGAGGCCTCGCCCGAGCTGCTCATGAGGCAGGCCGAGGTGCTCGCGGCCCGGCGTCGCTTCGAGGAGGCTCGTCTGGAAGGCCGTCCCGACTTCATGGTCGGTGCCGGAGGCGGCATGACCGCGATGCCAGAGCCGGTGGTCATGCTGCGACTGGGCATGAGCCTGCCCATCTGGAAGCGCAGCAAGCAGGACCGACTCCGCGAGGCCGCGGGTCACGATCTCCAGGCGGCGGAGGCTGCCCTGGAGGCCGAACGCGCCCGCCTATCCACGGATCTGGCCGGCCTAGTGGCGGAGTGGGGCGGCACACAGGAGACGCTTCGCGAATTCCAAACCACCATCCTGCCGCAGAGCCAGTCCGCCCTGGATGCCGCGCTGGCGGCCTACGCCGCCGGCAGGGGGGAATTCGCCCTTGTCGTGGAAGACTTGAATCTGCTGCTTGAGGCGGGCGCGGAGTCGGCACAGGCCGAGGCCGACCGCCTGAGCATCTGGGCCCGCATCGAGGCCCTGGGACCGCGCGCCACGAGCGCGCAAGGAAGAGGAGACACGCCATGAAACGCGGCACACGCACGCTGCTGTGGGTCCTGCTGGTGATCGGCCTGGCCGGCATCGGCGCCGCCACGGTCGTCAGCCTGCGAAGCAATCACACGACGGTAGAAGCCGTCCAGTATCACTGCCCCATGCACCCGACCTATGTCAGCGAGAAGCCGGGCGACTGCCCGATCTGCGGCATGCGGCTTGTGCCCGTCGAGTCCACGCGGGGCGGAACTCCCGCTGTGGCCGACACGAGCGACAGCGCGGTGGGCAAGACGTCTGCGTCGGCTTCCGCCGCCCCGGACAGCCTGGCCTACACCTGCCCCATGCACCCCGAAGTTCACTCCGCCAGTCCGGGCAGTTGCCCCACCTGCGGCATGGACCTGGTGCCGTCCAAGCCAAAGGCGGCCGCTCCAGCGGCGGCGCAGTATGTCTGCCCCATGCACCCGGAGGTCGTGTCGGACAAGGCGGAGCGCTGTCCCAAGTGCGGCATGGCGCTTGAGAAGAAAGTCGTGAAGGCTGCGCCGGCCACCACCAGCCAGGGGCGGCTCCTCTACTACCGCAATCCTATGAACCCTGCCGTCCACTCGCCGACTCCCGCCAAGGACGAGATGGGCATGGATTACGTACCGGTCTACGAGGATGTCGGCCAGGCCAGGAGCACGGTTCCCGGCCTGGCCGTGGTCCGGACGAATGCCGAGGGGATGCGGCAGGCGGGAGTGCAGGTGACAGCCGCCCGCCGCGGCGAGCTGGGTCGGCGCATCCGCACCGTGGGGACGATCACCGCCGACGATGCCCGCGTGCGCCAGGTCTCTCTGAAGAGCGCCGGTTGGGTGGAGACCCTGCACGTTGCCACCTCCGGCCAGTTTGTGCGCCAGGGCGATCCCCTGCTCTCCCTGTACTCGCCTGATCTCCTGGCTGGACAGGAGGAGTTCTTGCAGGCCGTGAAGGCGGCCCGGAGCGCCGGCACCGGCGACGCGCAACTGGGCACAGCCGCGCTAGTGCAGGCAGCCCGCCGGCGCTTGCAACTGTTGGACGTACCAGCCTCCCTGATCCAAGAGCTGGACCAGGGGGGCGCGGCGCAGCGGACCGTCACCCTGCGCTCGCCGGTCAGCGGCTACGTGATGGCCAAGCAGGTGGTCCAGGGGCAGCGCATCGAGGCCGGCGAGGCCCTCTTCACGGTAACCGACCTCTCGCGTGTGTGGGTTGAGGCGGCCTTCTCCGAAAGCGAGGCGGCCCTGGTGCGCGTGGGACAAAGCCTGGCCTTCGAGCAGCCCGACCAGCCCGGCCTGCGCCTGTCGGGCCGCGTGACCCAGATCCTGCCCGCCCTTGATCCCGACTCCCGCACCCTGCGGGTCCGCGCCAGCCTGGACAATCCGGCCCAGGCCCTCAAACCCGGCATGTACGTGGACGTGGAGACAGAGGTCGCGCCGCGCGCGGGCCTGCTCATCCCCGACTCCGCCGTGCTGGACACGGGCCTGCGCCAGGTGGTCTACGTGGAGACGGAGCCCGGCACTTTCGCCCCGCGGGAGATTCGCACGGGGCAGCGCGGCGGCGGCCAGGCCCTGGTCCTGACCGGGCTCCGGGAGGGCGAGCGCGTCGCCATCGCGGGCAATTTCCTGCTGGATTCCGAGGCGCGCATCCGCGGCTCCCTGGAAGCGCAGGCAAATTGATACAGACCAAAGCTGGAGTGACGCCATGATCCGGCACATTATCACCTGGTCGGCCCACCACCGCATACTGGTCCTCCTGTCGGTGGTCGCGCTGTGCGCCGTCTCCATCAACCTGCTGGGCAAGACACGCCTGGACGCGCTGCCGGACTTGTCGGACACCCAGGTCATCATCTACTCGAAATGGGACCGCTCGCCGGACCTGATCGAGGATCAGGTGACATACCCCATCGTCAGCGCGCTCTTGGGTGCGCCACAAGTCAAGGCCATCCGTGGCTACTCGGACTTCGGCTTCTCCTACGTCTACGTGATTTTCCAGGACGGCACCGACCTCTACTGGGCCCGCTCCCGCGTGCTGGAATACCTCTCGAAGATCCAATCCGGCTTGCCCCAGGGCGTGAAGACGGAACTGGGCCCCGACGCCACGGGCGTGGGCTGGGTGTTCCAGTATGCGCTAGTGGACCGCTCAGGCACGCACTCGCTCGACGAGCTGCGCGCCTTCCAGGATTGGAACCTGCGCTACGCCGTGCAGGCCGTGCCCGGCGTCTCGGAAGTCGCCTCCATCGGCGGCTACGTGCGGCAGGTGCAGATCAGCGTCGATCCCAACCGGCTGGCGGCCTACGGATTGCCGCTGGACGAAGTGGCTAGGGCCATCCGCGAGTCCAATGGCGAGACGGGCGGCCGGCTGGTGGAGTGGAGCGGCGTGGAGTACATGGTCCGCGTGCGGGGCTACGCCCGCGCGCTGGCCGACTTCCAGGGCATCGTCCTGAAGAGCGGACCCGGCGGCGTGCCGGTCCTCTTGAAGGACGTGGCGCGCGTGAGCTACGGACCGGAGCTCAGGCGCGGCATCTCCGACCTGGACGGGCTGGGCGACGCCGTGGGCGGCATCGTGGTCATGCGCCACGGCGAGAACGCGCTAAACGTCATCACAGCGGTCAAGGCGCGACTGGAGGGTCTCAAGGCCTCGCTGCCCGAAGGCGTCGAGATCGTGACGACCTACGACCGCTCCGACCTGATCCACCGGGCACTGGAGACCTTGAAGCATGAGCTGACGGTGGAGATGATCATCGTCTCTCTGGTGATTCTCTTCTTCCTCTGGCACATCCCCTCGGCCATCGTGCCCATCCTGACCATTCCCATTGCCGTGCTCCTCTCCTTCATCCCGCTCTACTTCCTGGGCATCAGCGTCAACATCATGTCGCTGGCGGGGCTGGCGATCTCCATCGGTGTGCTGGTGGACGGAGCCATCGTCGAGGTAGAGAACGCCTACAACCGCATCCACCGCTGGCAGGCGGCGGGAGGCAAGGGCGACTTCCATCAGGTGCGCCTGGATGCGCTGACCGAGGTCGGGCCCTCCGTCTTCTTCTCACTCTTGGTGATCGCCGTGGCCTTCCTGCCCATCTTCGCCCTGGTGGACCAGGAGGGCCGGCTCTTCAAGCCCCTGGCCTTCTCCAAGAACCTGGTGATGGCGATGGCCGCGCTCCTGGCCGTCACCCTGGACCCGGCCCTGCGCATGCTGTTCGCCCGCATCGAGCCCTTCCACTTCCGCCCGCGCTGGATCGCGCGCCTGGCCAGCGGCGTGGCCGTCGGCACCTATCACGCCGAGGAGCGCCACCCCGTCAGCCGGGCGATCTTCCGCGTCTACGATCCGGTCTGCCGGCTAGTCCTTCGGCATCCCTGGAAAACCGTGGGAGCTGCCCTGGCGATCGTCGCAATCAGCTTGCCCGTCTACTTTCGTTTGGGCACGGAATTCATGCCGCCCCTGAACGAGGGGACGATCCTCTACATGCCCACCACGCTGCCGGGCATCTCCGTCAGCCAAGCGCAGACGCTGCTGCAGACCCAGGACCAGATCATCAAGGGATTCCCCGAGGTGGAACGCGTCTTCGGCAAGGCGGGTCGGGCCGACACGGCCACCGATCCGGCTCCGCTCTCGATGATGGAGACGACGGTGGTGCTGAAGCCGCACGACCAATGGCGCGGCAAGGAACGCTGGTACTCGTCCTGGGTCCCGGGCTTCCTGCAGCCGCTGCTGCGGCCGATCTGGCCCGACCGCCTCTCGTGGGACGAATTGGTGGACGAGATGGACCGCGCGCTCAAGACGCCGGGCGTGACCAACGCCTGGACCATGCCCATCAAGGCCCGCACCGACATGCTGACCACGGGCGTGCGCACGCCGGTGGGCATCAAAGTCATGGGCGGGGATTTGAAGGAGATCGAGCGCGTGGGCTCCGAGATCGAGCGCGCCATCCGGGATGTGCCCGGCACGCGCAGTGTCTATGCCGAGCGGGTGGCCGGCGGCTACTTCCTCGACATCGAGCCGCGCCGCGCGCAACTGGCCCGCCACGGCCTAACGGTGAATACCCTGCAGATGGTCATCGCCAGCGCCATTGGTGGCGAGGAGGTGACCACCACCATCGAGGGCCGCCAGCGCTTCCCGGTCAACCTGCGCTACCCGCGCGAGCTGCGCAGCGACGTGGACCAACTGGCCCGCGTGCTGGTGCCCACGCCGGGTGGCGCCCAGATCCCGCTGGGGCAGCTGGCCGACATCCGCATCGCCAGCGGGCCCTCCATGCTGCGCGACGAGAACGGTTTCCTCTCCGGCTACGTCTATGTGGACATCGCCGGCCGGGACGTGGGCAGCTACGTGGAGGAGGCCAAGACCAAGGTCGCCGCCGCCGTCAAGCTGCCGGCGGGCACCAATCTGCTCTGGAGTGGCCAGTACGAGAACATGCAGCGCGTGCGCGAGCACTTGAAGCTGATCATTCCCGTCACCATTGGCCTGATCTTCCTCCTGCTCTACCTCAACACGCGCTCGGGCTTCAAGGCCATGCTCGTGATGCTGGCCGTGCCCTTCTCGGCCGTGGGAGCCATCTGGCTCTTCTGGCTGCTGGACTACAACGTCTCCATCGCCGCCTGGGTGGGCATGATCGCCCTGCTGGGCCTGGACGCCGAGACGGGTGTGTTCATGCTGCTGTTTCTTGACCTCTCCTGCGACGAGGCGCGGCAGGCGGGCCGGTTGTCCACCAGCGCCGAGCTGGACGAGGCCCTGATCCACGGCGCCGTCAAGCGTGCGCGGCCCAAGATGATGACCGTGACCGCCGCCTTCATGGGCCTTTTGCCGATCATGTGGTCCACCTCGGCGGGGTCGGACGTGATGAAGCGCATTGCCGCGCCCATGATCGGCGGGCTCATCACGTCCTTCGCGCTGGAGCTGCTGGTCTATCCCGCTGTTTACAAGCTGTGGATGCTGCGCACGGAGTTGAGAAAAGTCGGACGGGCCACCACGGCGCCGGAAGCCGCCTGATGGAATGCGCGATCTTGGGGCTGAGAAGGCGGGCGTCAGTGACCCGACACATGAGTTGAGACGGGACCCATCCGATGAGTGAACGCATCCTCTTTGTCGACGACGACACGAACTATCTCGAAGTCATGTGCTTCCTGCTCGAGGAGGACGGCTATCCCGTGCAGAAGGCCGCGAGTGGCGCGCAAGCGCTGGAGTGTCTGGCGTTGGACAGCTTTCCGCTCATGATCACCGATCTGCGCATGCCCGGCATGGACGGCTTGACCTTGCTGGCAAAGGCTCGCGGCCTCGATCCCGACCTCCTGGTCATCGTCGTGACGGCCTTCGGCGACGTGCCGCACGCGGTGGCCGCCATGCGGGCCGGCGCCTTCGATTTCCTACCCAAGCCCTGCGACCGCGACCAGTTCCGGCTCACGGTCCGTCGCGCCATGGAGCATGCGCGCCTGCGGCGCCAAGTGCGCGAACTTCGAGGGCAGGCGGACAGCGGGAGCAAGCCCCTCATCCACATCTCGGAGCGGATGGAATCCCTGCTGGCCACGGCGGACCGCATTGCCGCCTCCGACGCCACCGTGTTGATCGAAGGCGAAAGCGGCACAGGCAAGGAACTGCTGGCTCGTCGCATCCACGCCGCCAGCCCGCGCCAGGGAGGACCCTTCGTGGCGGTCAACTGTGGCGCCCTGCCGCACGACCTCTTGGAGTCGGAACTCTTCGGGCATGTGCGCGGAGCCTTCACCGGAGCCGTGCAGGATCGGGCCGGGCGCTTCCGTCAGGCCGCGGGCGGCACGCTCTTCCTCGATGAGATTGCGGAAATGCATCTGGATCTGCAGTCCCGGCTCCTGCGCGTCCTGCAGGAGCGGGTCCTGGATCCGGTGGGAGCGGACGGACCCGTCGCCGTGGATGTGCGCGTGCTGGCAGCCAGCAATCGTCCGCTGGAGGCCGAGGTAACGGCGGGGCGCTTCCGCCAGGACCTTTTCTACCGCTTGAATGTCGTGCCGCTGCGCATGCCTGCGCTACGTGAGCGGCCGGAGGACGTCGTCTGTCTGGCCCGCGCCTTTCTGGCCCGCTACAGCGGGGGAAGGGAGTGGCGCATCCCCGACGACGTGGCCGGTCGGCTGCGCGCCATGCCCTGGCCCGGTAATGTCCGCGAACTGGAGAACCTCTGCCAGCGCGCGGCGCTGCTCTCCGACGACACCCTGCTCTCGGGCGAATTCCTGGCTCCGTCAGGGACTCAACCAGGCGCGCCCATCATCTCGGCCGCCGGCGTCGACTTGCCCCCTGAGGGCGTGTCCCTGCTGGAGCTTGAGCGGGCCATCCTGGTCCGAGCCCTGGAGATGAACCACGACAACCAGAGCGCGGCGGCCCGCTTCTTGCGCATCCCACGCCATCTCCTGCTGCACCGCATGGAGAAATTCGGCATTCCTGCCCGAGGGCAAGCCTGATGCCCATCCCAATCCCCATCGACCCGTGGGCCTGGCCCGTCACGCGCAAGGCGCTGCTCTGGCTGTGGCTTCCCATCCTGGTCATCACCGCGGCGCATTTTCTCACGCCGGACACGGAGGACTGGCTGCACGACATCCTCAGGCGCTTGTACTACATGCCCATCATCCTGGCGGCCTTCCTGTTCGGGCTGCGGGGCTCGCTGGCCGTGGCCGTGGTGTCCTCCGTTCTCTATCTGCCGCACGCCTTCATGATGATGGACCACCAAGGGTCCATGCTGCACCACGATCCCACCGGCACGGCCAACAAAGTCCTGGAGATCCTGCTCTACAACGTCGTGGCCCTGGTCACGGGCCTTCTGGTCGAACGCGAGCATCGCGCACGCGCCGAGCTGGAGCAGCAGATGGAGCACATGCGGGAGATCGAGGCACAGGTGATCAGGACTGGGCGCCTGCAGGCCCTGGGACAGCTGAGCGCGGGCCTGGCCCACGAGATCCGCAATCCGCTGGCCACGCTGAAAGCCGCCGCCGCGCTGGTGGGTGAAGAGGTTCCCGAGACATCGCCCCGTCGACGCTTCGTGGGCATCTTGGAGCAGGAACTCGTGCGTCTTGAGCGACTGTTGGAGCGCTTCCTGGCCTTCGCCCGCCCGGCGGCCTTGCAGGTGCGGCAGGTCGAGGTCTCCGAGGTCATCGAACGTGCCACGGCCATGGCTCGCCCACAGGCTAATTTGCGGGGAATCCTCATCGAGGCCTCCTCGTCGGCCTCCGTCAGCCTCTCCTGCGATCCGGACCGGTTGGCCCAGGTCCTGCTCAACGTGCTGCTCAATGCCGTGCAGTTCAGTCCGGACCAAGGCCTTATTGAAATCGTCTACGAGCGGCTCGCCCGACCCCAGGGGAGCGTGCACGTGATCAGCGTGCGCGACGAAGGACCGGGAGTGGATCCCGCCCACCGGGAACAATTGTTTGACCCTTTCTTCACCACAAGGCCGGAAGGCACGGGGTTGGGCTTGTCCATCGCCAGCCGTTTGATGGATGAGCATGGGGGCTGGATCGAGGAAGAGAATCGTCCGGAGGGCGGAGCGGAGTTCCGCGTGGTCTTGCCTGCCTGACCCCGTCAGGGATCACGCTGAAGGAGCGTGGCCTGGCATCGTGCCATGTGTTAGTGAAGCTTTGAATTCGATTGGTCTTGAAGTTTGGCGAAATACACAAAAGTAGTTCGCCCTAATATTGAAAGGAAGAGACATGTTCAGCTCCCTTCGCCTCAGGAAGGCCGCGCTGTGGGCCGCACCCATCGCGCTGGCGACGCTATTGATGGGCTGCGAATCGGGGGATGATGGGACCGACGGCCCCGCCAGCACGCCGATCGCCTCCATCACCTACGACGCTGTGTTCGTCCTCAATGGAGCCGAAAGCTCGATCTCGGTCATCAACACGACCACACAGGCGGTCACCGGCACCATCGAGCTAAGCGGCGTCAATTACATCCATCATGGCTACCTAAGTCCTGATCGCTCCAAGCTGGTCGTTTCCGCACCTGGCTACGACTTGAGCATGGGGCATGGGGATGATGGCATGCAACACGGAGTTCATGGAACCGTGATGGTGATGGACGCGCACACAGGGGCCATGCTGGCCTCCTGCCAATTGCCGGCGCCCAATCACAACGTGACACCATCACCCGATGGAACCGAGCTCTGGACTTCCCAGATGACCATGCCTGGGAGCGTCCTGGTCCTTGACGCCGAGTCCTTGGACATCCTGGCGGAGATCCCGGTGGGGAACATGCCGGCAGAGGTGACCTTCAGCCCGGACGGCATGCGCGCTTTTGTGGCCAACACAGGCTCCAACACCGTCACGATCATTGACGTGGCAAGCCGCGCGGTTCTCGAGACCCTGCCCGTGGGTGAGGACCCAGTGGGTGCTTGGCCGGGCGCTAATGGCATGATGTACGTCGACTGCGAACACTCGATGACGATCATGGTCATGGACGCCATGAGCATGACAATGCATCACACCTACAACCTGGGCTTCACTCCCGGCATGGCGGCGCTGGCCCCCAATGGCGAGCTCTGGGTGACGGACGCGGACCATGGCCAAGTCGTGTTCTTCAATGCAGATGCGGACGATCGCCTGGGGGAAACGCCAACTGGGATGGGCGCGCACGCGATTGCGTTTGACGGCGCTGGCAAGGCCTACATCAGCAATCAGGGCGCGGGTACGGTGTGCGTGGTGGATGTGAATTCGCACGCGGTGCTGCATACCATCAACGTGGGTAACACACCGAATGGAGTCGTCTTCCGGGCACAGAACTGAGCCAACTGGGTGCGGCCGGCCAGTATATTGTGCTGGCCGGCCCCCCTGCTGCCTTGTGGTGGAGGATCAAGCAGTGAGGTCGGTTTCTTTGGGTGCTTTCGCTTGCCGCAGCATCTCTTCTGCCGCCCTCTCGACACTCGCCCGAACGGGATCCAACGCAGTCTGACGCAGATCTCAGTGGTCACTTGGTCTTTTGTAACACTTACAGCGGCGTGCCGGCGTTGATCAGAAGGATGCCAAGTCGCGCTGGTGGTGTGCCGGTGGAATGATTCATCCCTTCTTCGCCCGCAGAATGTCCTCGGCCGCACGCTCCACACTGGCCCGCACCGTTTCCAAGGCCATCCTCGCGTAGATCTCTGTCGTGGTCTTGGATTCGTGCCCCAGGGTCTTTTGGATCACTTCCAGCGGCGTTCCGGCGTCGATCTGGAAGGAGGCCAGGCTGCGGCGCAGGTCGTGCATGTGCAGATCGGTCATCCCTGCCCGCTCGCAGATCCGGTACCAGCCCATCTTGGGATCCATCATGTGCTGGTTCGTGCGCCCGACGCGTCCCGGGAAGACGAATTCGCCACGCACATGCTGCAGGCGCGTCTGGAGGATGTCCAACACGGGCTTCGAAAGGAGGACGTCCAGCTCTTTGCTGTTCTTCGAGTCGCTGGCTGGCACGATCCAGACGCCGCGGTCCAGGGAGATATCACACCAACGCATCGAGAGCACGTTGGACTTGCGTGCGCCGGTGAACAAGGACACCAGGATAAAGTCCCTGATGTCCACATTGGGCTCATCATCCACGGAGCGAAAGAAGGCAGGAACTTCCTCGCGCATCAGCCTGCGAGAACGCTGGTTTTCACGGTAAAACATGATGGCGTTTGCCGGGTTGGCAAGGGCCAGCTCGTGCTCGCGGATGGCCCGGTTGATGATGGCGCGCAGGAAGGCGATCACGCGGTTGGCTTGGTGGTGGCCGTTCTGCTCGCCGATCTGCTGGTGCAGGTTAACCACCTCGTGACGGCGAATTGACCTCATGGGTCTGTCCCCCGCCCATGGCTTTAGGAACTTTTCCCACTGGCGGTTGAACTGGTAGATCGTGTTGGGCTTGCGATGCTGCTCCAAATACCGTCGGTACTCCAGGTAGGCGACCTCCAGTGTGAATGCGCCAGCGCGTGCGGCACGCGCCTTTGGGGCTCCGACCTCCTCCCCCGTGGCGACCTTCAGCAGGATTTCCGCCGCTAGGGTTCTCGCCCTCGGAATTGGCACTTCCGCTACGGAGCCAATGCGGACGAATTTCTTCTTTCCTTCCCGCGTCTTGAGCACGTAGAATGACTTAGAACCGGCCCGCGTGACCATCACGGCCAGCAGGCGTATCTGCTCGTCATACACGTACTCGCGCGGCAGGTCAGTCCGCAGATCTTCAAGGGTCTTTTGCGTAAATCGAAATCGGCGCATGCTGCCTCCAGGAAACACCGGGCATTGCCACCCGTCTACTTTCCGTCTACTCAACTAGCCTGCAAGAGCATGGAGTTTTCAGGGCTCTGTCACAAGCGCAGATAGGCGAAGTCTTTGATATGTTTGATCTTTATGGACAAGGCTGGACGAGTCTCGACGGGGCTTGTGTGGAGGAGTTGTAACTACGGATCAGAAGGTTAGGGGTTCGACTCCTCTTGGGTGCACTTGAGGATAAAGGGGTTCCGGGAAACCGGGACCCCTTTTTCGTTGTCCGCCCACGCCCCGCCTCCTGTGCTCGTCATGGTTCTCCCTGCCCCCGGCGATGGATCCACTTGCCACGATTGGCCGCAGTCTGAGGGGCGGTCATTGCATGCCACGGCGCCCAGGCTGAAGGTCCCGGCGGGCATCGGCCTGATAGTGGAGAGCCCGGTGGCGAGCCGCATGCGACTAAACCGCAACATCGGGCCGTCCCCGGTGGGCAACGGTAGGCCCGGGAGGGTCGCACGTGGCCGGATGCGTGCTCCCAGCGCCGTGGCAGGCGTCACTGAGCCAGTTCGGCATCGACGGAACGTCTCAGTTGCTTGCGATTTATGATCATATGCCCATTATTAGCGCTCCAGGAGGAACGATGTCACGACCCCCTTGCCGTCGACGCATCGCTGGCCAACCCGCCGCGGCGCTCTTCAAGCCCCAGGGCCTGCCGCTCTGCGAGCTGGAGCAGGTGGCGATGACCCTGGACGAGTTCGAGGCCCTGCGCCTGGCAGACCTTGACGGCCTGTACCAGGAGGACGCGGCCCTGCGGATGGGAGTCTCGCGCGCCACCTTCGGTCGCATCCTCGAGGCGGCCCACCGCAAGGTGGCCGACGCCCTGGTGCATGGCAAGGCGCTGCGCATCGAAGGCGGCCCCGTGACCATGACGGAGCGCCGCTGCTGCCGCTTGCACGACACACCGGGCGGCTGAGCGGGGAGCCGGAACTCTCCTCCCCGTTCCCGCCCACTTCTATAACAAGGAACCCTGCGATGATCCTCTGCATCCCCATCGACGCGGACCAGGCGCTGGACAGCCCGGTTTGCTCCCATTTCGGTTCGGCCCCGGCCTTTCTCTTCGTAACCGTTGAGAACGGAGCCTGCCGCGCCGTTGTCAACGGCAACCAACATCACGCCCATGGCATGTGCATGCCCCTGCAGGCGTTGCAGGGTGAGACCTTCGACGCGCTGGTCGTGGGTGGCATCGGCATGGGCGCGCTGGGCAAGCTGGACGCGGCGGGAATCCGCGTCTATATGTCCGCGCACGCCACCGCCGGTGAAGTGTTGAGCGCCTTCCAAGCGGGCACATTGGCCCCCATGCTCCCGGGCCAGGCCTGCAGCGGTCACTATGCCCACGGCCACAGCCACTCCTAAGGTCCACAACCCTGGGTGTGCGAAATCCGGCGAAATGCAGCGCGGAATTGAACAGATGGGTGGATCCGCCGCGTCGAGCCGGGCATCAAGTTCTTCACTGTCAATTGTTTAGGCTGAGCCCTGGGGGTGGGCACGGACTTTGCACCGAAGGGCTGGCCTGCCGGGAGTCGGTCTGCCGGCAGGGAATTGGCAATCTCACACACGATTCAACCAGCATTCGATGCACTTCAGCCGCTTGTCCGGTCCATGTCTCTTGTCTTGTCGGGAGCGGGACGTCGGCGGGCTGGAGTCCTCCGCCACGACCACACCCACGGGCCGTGCTTGTCCTGTGCGAAGCAGCGGACGGCCCCAGAAAAGGAGCGACCATGAGCATGAAGCAGGTTCTTTCCCTGATGGCGATCGCCGGCCTGTGCAGCAGCGCATCCGCCTATCTGTTCACCTTTGAGATGGGGCTGGGCCAGGACGGGCAGCAAATCCTGTCCTACAACGGCGTGTCCTTCGAAAACGACCTGGGAGATCCCTGGGTGTACCTGGACGGGCAGCTCTACAACTGCTCCAGCTACCCCAGCGGCGCCTGGGGCGGCGAGTACTGGATCAACGACAGCGTGGGCGCCTGGGCCACGCAGAACTCCAGCTACGGCAAGATCACCGTGGACAACGCCGACGCCACCTACTTCGAGATCGGCTACAGCGCCTACAGCAACTTCTACCTGGAAGCCTATGACGTCAATGACGTGATGATCGACATGGACGCCGGCGGCCCCAATCTGCGCTTCCTGAACAGCAACGAGAACGGTCCCGGTCGCCTGCACGTGGACGCCCCCAGCGGCAGCTACATCGCCTACGTGATCGTCCACGATTCGGGCAACTACTGGGTGATCGACAACGTCGAGACCGACGCCACGGGCATCTTCGTCGGCGCCGAGGAGCAGCCCCAGCTGTTCAGCCTGGAGCAGAACGCCCCCAACCCCTTCAACCCGAGCACGGAAATCCGCTTCAGCCTGAGCGAGGTCGCGCCGGTCCGCTTGACCGTGTACGACCTGCGGGGCGCGGAAGTGGCCGAGCTCTGGAACGGTCTGGCCGCCCGCGGCGAGACCAGCGTGCGCTTCGAGGCCAACGGCCTGCCGTCCGGCGTCTACTACTACACGCTGGAGGCCCAGGGCCAGGTGGAGACGCGCAAAATGGTCCTGGTGAAGTAATCCCCGCCTGGGCATTGCGCTGAACTCTGCGGGCAGGAGGCTTGACGGCTTCCTGCCCGTTTTCTTGCGCCCAGGGTGGACAGATGCTCCTGGATGGAAAGCTGATCACCACATAGTCACGGGCGCACAGTGTTCCATTCGGGCTGAAGGATTGGGCCAGCTTCCGGCATGTTAGAATGTTGACACCTACCTTGGGGCCGGCGGGTCCAGAGCGCCCCGCGACAGAGTTGGCAAGCTGGGAGAGACGCGATGGATGGCTTGTTCGCGGGGCTGACCGCCCTGCGCTGGGACCAATTGGTGATGATGCTGGTGGGCGGGGTGCTGATCTACCTGGCCATCAAAAAGGAATATGAACCCGGGTTGCTGCTGCCCATCGGGTTCGGGGCCATTCTGGCCAACATCCCCTTCTCGGCGGCGCTGGATCAGGTGGTGGACGGACAGCACATCGAAGGCGCCTTAAGCCTGCTGTTCCGCTTTGGCATCCTGACGGAGATCTTCCCCCTGCTGATCTTCGTGGCCATCGGGGCGATGATCGACTTCTCGCCGCTCTTTCGCATGCCCCAGCTGATGCTGTTCGGCGCGGCGGCCCAGTTCGGGATCTTCTTCACCATGATGGTGGCCACGCTGTTCGGCTTCGATTTGAAAGAGGCGGCCTCCATCGGGATCATCGGGTCCGCCGACGGCCCCACCTCGATCTACGTGGCCACGCGCTTCGCCAAACATCTGCTGGGGCCGATCTCCGTGGCGGCCTACAGCTACATGGCGCTGGTGCCCATCATCCAGCCGCCGGTGATCCGCCTGCTCACCACGCCGGCCGAACGGCGGATCCGGATGGACGCGCCCGCCCGCCAGGTCTCGCGGACGGTGCTGATCCTCTTCCCCATCGTCGTCACCGTGCTGGCCGGCCTGATCGCGCCCACCAGCGTGGCGCTGATCGGCTTCCTGATGTTCGGCAACCTGGTGCGCGAATGCGGCGTGCTGAACAAGCTCTCCCTGGCCGCGCAAAACGAGCTGGCCAGCCTGGTAACCCTGCTCTTGGGCATCACCATCGCGGCCACCATGAGCGCCGAGCAGTTCCTGACCCCCGCCACCTTGTTCATCATCGCCATGGGGCTGGTGGCCTTCGTCTTCGACACGGCGGGCGGCGTGCTGTTCGCCAAGCTGCTCAACCTCTTCCTCAAGCGGAAAATCAACCCGATGATCGGGGCCACGGGCATTTCGGCCTTCCCCATGTCGGCCCGGGTGATCCACACCATGGGCCTGAAGGAAGATCCCACGAATTATCTGCTGATGTACGCGGTGAGCGCCAATGTGTCGGGCCAGATCGGCAGCGTCATCGCCGGCGGGCTGATCCTGGCCCTGGTGAGTTAGGAGACTCTCATGCTGGATGCACATGCGATCTGGGTGCTGAAGTGCGCCGTCTGGGTGACCCTGAACGGCATGCTGGGGCTGTTCGTCTTCATGGGCGTGTTCTACGCGATCATCGAAGGCCTGATCAAGCTCTTCCCCGCCAAACCGGCCGCGGGCGAATAAGGCCCGCGCCGCGCGGACGCGCCGCGCAGCACACGACAAAGGCCGCCTCAAGGGCGGCCTTTTTGTAAGCGAGCGACGAGGCTCGAACTCGCGACAACCAGCTTGGGAAGCTGGCACTCTACCAACTGAGTTACGCTCGCAGGGCCCCCAAGATAGGG
The DNA here is from genome assembly GCA_041675285.1 of Candidatus Delongbacteria bacterium. NCBI lineage: Bacteria > Candidatus Delongiibacteriota > Candidatus Delongbacteria bacterium. The sequence continues at coordinate 416,685 of JBAYTZ010000001.1, read as the reverse complement.
CTGGAGCAGGCCCGGCGCAAGCCGGGTGCGCCTGCCGCAAGCCGGGTGCTTGGCGCGGCCGCCGGGCGACGGGTCAGCGCGGGCGGCGCAGCAGGAGCAGCAGGAAGACCGGGCCGCCCACGCAGGCGGTGATCACACCCACGGGCAGTTCGGCCGGCGCCACCAACCGGCGCGCCAGGGCGTCGCAGAGCACCAGAAACGCGCCGCCCAGCAGCACGGCCGCGGGCAGCAGGCGGCGATGGCCGGGTCCCACCAGCAGGCGCGCGGCGTGGGGCGCCATCATGCCCACGAAGCCGATGGGTCCGGTGACCGCCACCAGCGCGGCCACCACCAGCGAGGAGAGCCAGAAGATCCCGGCTGTCAGCCACGGCAAGTGCAGGCCCCGGGTGTGGGCCGTCTGGGCGCCCAGGCTCAGCAGGTCCAGCTCCCGCGAGCCCAGCCAGGCCAGCCCCAGGGCCAGGCCGCAGACCAGCGCGGGCACGGGCAGGGCGGACCAGGCAGCGGCGTCCAGGCCGCCCATCAGCCAGCGCAGCAGGCGCAGGCTCTGGCTGGGATCCGCCAGCACCTGGAGCAGCAGCAGCAGGCTGGCGAAGGTGAAGTTCAGGGCCACGCCCGCCAGCAGCAGGCCTCCGCCCGCCAGGCGGTCCGCCCGTCGGCCCAGGCTCCAGACCAGCCCTCCCGTGATGGCCGCGCCCAGCCAGGCGCCGCCCTGGACGCTCCAGCCGGGCAGCAGCTGGCCCAGGCTGCCGCCCAGTCCGCCGCCCACGCCCAGCACGAGGCCGGCCCCCAGCGCCGCGCCGCTGGAGATGCCCAGGGTGTAGGGGCTGGCCAGCGGGTTGCGGAACAGCGCCTGCAGCAGCGCGCCCGCCAGCGCCAGCCCGGCCCCGGCCAGCCAGCCCAGCAGAACGCGCGGCAGGCGGATCTCCCAGAGAATGAGCGCGCTGGTGGAGTGGGGATCGTGCAGGGCCTGGGCCAGGTCCAGCGGCAGGGCGCCGCTGTACAGGGCCAAGGGCAGGCTGAGCAGGCTGAGCAGGCACAGCAGCAGCCAGGCCGGCCAGCGCGTCCCGCGCCGGGGCATGCCGGCCCGCCTCATGCGGATCCGCTCCCGGCGGCGGGGGCGGCGTCGCGCTCCAGCAGCCAGGGGCGCGCCTGGCCGGGCAGCCGGTGCGCCTGGAGGGGCAGGCCGTAGAGATCGCCCAGCCAGTCGCCCTCGGCCAGTTCGGCCACGGGTCCTGAGCGCAGCCCGGCGCCACCCTGCAGGGCCAGGTAGCGGTCCGCCCGGCGCAGCACCTCGTTCACGTCGTGGCTGACGAACACCAGCGAGAGGCCCTCGCCGGCCAGCACGTGCTCCAGGCGCTCCCAGAGCCGGCGGCGCTGCCCGGGGTCCAGAAAGGCCGCTGGTTCGTCCAGCAGCAGGATGCGCGACTCCTGGGCCAGCGCGGCCGCCAGCCGCACCAGTTGCCGCTCACCACCGGAGAGTTCGCCCAGCCGCCGGGCGCGCCAGGCGCGGCAGCCCGCCTGCTCCAGGGCCCAGTCCACGCGCTCCTGATCCAGTGCGCTGAAACTCCCCAGCCAACCCAGGTGCGGATAGCGACCCAGCCGCACGTAGTCCTCCACGCTGAAGGCCGCGCCGCCCTCCTCCTGCTGGGGCAGCAGGCAGAGGGCCCGGGCCCGGGCGCGGGCGGAGAGCGCGGCCAGCGGACGGCCGTCCAGCAGGACGCGGCCCCGGCCGGGCAGGGCCAGGATCAGGGCCTTGAGCAGCGTGGACTTCCCCGAGCCGTTGGGTCCGATGAGCGCCAGGCGCGAACCCGCGGGCAGGTGGAAGTCCACGTCGTGCAGGACGAAGTCCGGACTGACCGGAACCTCCAACTGCTCCACGCTCAGGACCATTGTCTCTCGTCTCCAGGCGGTTTAGCGGCCGGAATGCAGAAGCTCGTCCAGGCGCCGGGCGCCCTCCACCAGCCGCGGGCCGGGCACGATCAGGCGGTCGTCCAGCAGCACGCGCACCTGCCCGCGCGCCACGGCGTTTAGCTCGGGCCAGGCCAGCCAATCGCGCTCCAGGGCGGCGGCAGAGCGCGGTGGCGGCGAGCCCGAGGGCCAGAGTTCGATGATCCAGTCGGCCTGCAGGGCCAGCAGGCCCTCCCGCGAGAGGGCCGGCAGACTGGGCCGCAGGTCCGCCACGGCGTTGCGCGCCCCCAGGGCCTCCAACAAGTCGTTCAGCCAGCTGCCGCGCCCGATCACCCAGAGGTCGCGCGGCGGACCGGCCTCGGGGCTGCGCCCCGCCACCAGCAGCACGCGTGGAGGCACGCGTGGAGGCACGCCCGGTGCGGGTCCGGCCGGCCGCCGGCCCAGCGCGCGCAGCTCGGCCCGCAGGGAATCCGCCAGCCGCGCACCGCGGCCCGGGTGGCCCAGCGCGGCCGCCAGGGTCTCCATCCCCGCCCAGATCTCGGGCAGGCGGTCCTGGGAAATCTCCAGCACGGGCACGCGCAGCTGGCGCAGGCGCCGGCTGGTCTCGCGGCTCTGGGGGGTCAGCAGCACCAGGTCGGGCCGCAGGCCCAGCAGCGCCTCCCAGGCCGGATCCAGGTAGCCGCCCACGTCGGGCAGGCGGCGCAGGGCGGCCGGATGCAGACAGTAGCGGCTGCGACCCACCAGTTGCGCAGAAGCGCCCAGGGCCGCGGCCGTCTCCGTCAGGCTGGGCACCAGGCTGACCACCCGGCGCGGCGCCGCGGCCCGGACAACAGGTGCCAGCCCGAGCAAGAGACCTATCAACAGCAGGAGTCCGCGCCCGGCGCGGCGCAGGGCATCACCACCGCACCGATGCTTCATCACAGGTTCCAGTCCAGACCCAGCCGCCAGGCGCGCGGCTGACCGTTGTAGCCCCAGATCTCCTGGCTGTCCGCGGCCAGCACGTTTTGCACGCTCAGCCAGGCCTGCCAGCGCGGGACTGGCTCCCAGGCGGCGCGCAGGTCCACGCAGGAAAAAGCCGCCAATTCCACGGGCTGGGCGGGCCAGGCGCTGAAGTCCAGATCCCTCCGCGCGCCCTCGTGGCGCCAGGCCGCCCCAAGCCGGGCCGCGCCCCAGCTCCCGCTCAGGCCCAGCCGGCCCAGCTGGCGCGGTCGGCGCAGCAGGTCCCGCCCCGTGCGCGCGTCCACGGAGTGCTGCCAGGTCCAGCGCGCGCTCCACTCCAGCCCGCCGGGCAGCGGGCCGCGGCCGTCGGCCTCCAGCCCCGCAGCGGTGGTGCGGCCCAGGTTGACGTAGCGCCAGCTGGCCGCGTCGTAGTCGATCTGATCCTGCAGCTGGGTGCGAAACCAGCTGAAGGAGGCCTGCAGGGCCGCGGCGTGCCAATCCAGGCCCAGATCCCAGCCGTGGGCGTGCTCAGGAGCCAGCTCCAGATTGCCGCTGGGGCTGTGACGCTGATAGAGGCTGGGGGCCTTGAAGCCGCTGCCGTAGCTGCCGCGCAGCCACCAGCCCGGCTGCGGCGCAACCCCCGCCGTCATGCGTCCGGTGAGCCGGGCGGATTCCTGGGCGGGCTGGTCCCGGCGCAGGGAGCCGGTGAGCAGCAGCGGGCCGCGTGTCCACTGGTCTTGTAACACGAACGAGAGCTGGTGCTGGCTCCGCTCGCTCAGTTGCTCCAGCCAGGGACCGAAAGAGCTGGCGGAGGCGTAGCGATAGTCGCCCGCCTCGCGCTCCCACTCCGCGGCGACCAGCAACTGGTGTCCGCCGGGCAGGCCGCGCACGTGCTGCAGTCCCGCGTGGGTGATCCGGCCGCGGTACTCGGAATCCTCGCTCTCGCCGGGATGGGCCGCGTCCGGACGATTGCGGTACTCGCGCCGGGTGGCCTGCTCCCAGACGGTGGCGACGCTCTGTCCGCCCGCCTGCGTCAGCTCCGCCCCCAGACGGCCGCCCGCACGTTCCGTCCGGGCGTGATAGTCGGGGTCGTCGCCGCCGGGGCCACCGAAGTTGTCCAGCTCGGCGCGGGAGCGCTCGCCGCTTAGGTCGGCATTCAGGCGCAGACCGGGCCGCGCCTGCCAGGCCAGACCCAGTCTACCGTGGCTGGAGCGCAGCCCGTCGGCGTCGCCCGCCTCCGGGGCCGGCCGCGCGGCGGAGAACCCCGTCAGACTCTCGCGCCCCAGATCCAGGTTGAGTTCCAGGGGGCCCAGCAACCGGCTGAAGCCGGCAGAACTGCCGGTCCGGCCGTGGCTGCCGCCGGAAAGCGAGGCCCAAGCGCCGGGCCGCCCGCGACGGGTGAAGATCTGCACCACGCCGCCCACCGCGTCCGCGCCGTAAAGCGCGCTCTGGGGGCCGCGCAGGACCTCCACGCGCTCGATGGACTCCAGCGGCAGCGTGCCCAGGTCCACGCTCCGTCCCGGGCTGATGGGATCGTTGAGTTCCACGCCGTCCACCAGCAGCAGGGTGTGCGAGTCGTTCAGCCCGCGCAGGCGCAGCGTGGCCGTCCCGCCGGGACCGCCCGCCCGGCTGATGTCCAGGAAGGGCAGCTGCTCGAGCAGCGCGGCCAGGTCCGCCGCCCCGCTCTGCTCGATCTCCGAGCGCCCCAGCACGGTCACGGCGCTGGCCACTTGCTCCAGGCGCAGGGGCGTGCGCGTGGCGGTGACCACCAGCTCCTCGAGCTCCACCGGGCGGTCGAAGCCGACGTCCTGCGACCAGCCCGGCAGCGTCCCCAGCAGCAGCAGGGACAGCCCGCCCACCCGATTCTTCCACCCACCCATCAGGCCTCCCTGACCCGCGCCGGGGTCCGGTTGAGAGTGCCGTCGGGAACCCGCCTTCCGCCACGCAAAAAGCCCGGACCTCGCACAAGGTCCGGGCTCCGTTTTTGCCTGGACGAAGGCATCCCGTTCCACGAGGACGGCCTTCAGCTTGACAGCCGCCGCGGCAGAGGCCGCGCGGCCGGTGGGCAGGTCTCCTGGCTTCCGGGTCATCCTTCGCCGCGCCTTCCCACCTGTTCAGGCAGTGGCACCTGCGGCGTCGTCTCCGGTCACAGTGGCGGGCCCGCGACGGACTTGCACCGTCTTCCCTCTTCGCCCTCCCGCGGCACCGGCCGCGCTCAGGCACCCACAGGCCCCAACATGGCAATCGCCCGCGGCCCCGAAAAGCCCACACTCGGACACGAAGAGCACGAAGCTCGGAGAAGAACGCGAAGACGATGTTTGGATGGAAGGCGGAAGCGGACGGGCCTATGTCGGACATGCGCTTCAGCTATTCCTCATGGCCAAGTTTGCCACGAACAGGAGCCAGGCTTCGATCTACTCCTTCAAACTCTCCGTGCTCTTCTCCGAGCTTCGTGCTCTTCGTGTCCCTGTGGAGAGGGAGGCTCAGGGAGCCGCGAGGCGCCCCAGCAGCGCGCCCAGCTGTCCGATCTCCTGGCGGAAGAGCAGCAGCATGGAGGGCAGGGTGACGGCCAGCATGAAGAAGCCCAGGCCGATCTTCAAGGGGAAGCCCACGATGAAGATGTTCATCTGGGGCACCGTGCGGGCCACCAGACCCAGCCCCACCTCCACCAGCAAGAGGGCCGCCAGGGCGGGGGCGCCCAGCCGCAGGCCCAATTCCAGCAGGTGACCCGTCAGCCGGATCCCCTCGTCCAGCAGGTCGGGGGAGAGGCTCAAGGAGCCGGGTGGCAGGGTGCGGAAACTGTCCGCCAGCGCTTGGAGCACCAGGTGGTGGCCGCCGAAGAGCAGGAAGAGCAGCAGCGCGCCGTTGCGCAGCAGCGAGGCCACCAGGTTCTCCTGGGCTCCGGAGTCGGGGTCGAACACCGCGGCCACGCCGAAGCCCATCTGCAGGCCGATCATGTCGCCGGCGGCCTGCATGGCCAGGATGGGCATCTGGGCCGCGAAACCCAGCAGCAGGCCCAGCACCACCTCCTGGACGATCAGACCGCTCAAGACCCAGATGCCCTTGGGCTCCAGCGGCCAGGCCGCCAGCGGGATTGCGGGCAGCAGGGCCACGGTGAGTACCAGCGCCAGGGCCAGGCGCATGCGCACGGGCACGGCGCGCGAGCTGAGCACGGGCATGGAGCCCACGATGCCGGCCACGCGGAACAGCACGAGGAGGAAGACCTCGCCCCAGGCGACGGGCCAGTCGAAAAACATGCGGGGGGCCTACAGCTGCGCGCTCAGGGCGAAGAGGTCGCGCGTGAAGGTGAGGATGACCTGCATCATCCAGGGCAGGGTGAGCACGAAGACCGCGGCCACGGCCAGGATCTTGGGGATGAAGGTCAGGGTCATCTCGTGAATCTGGGTCACGCTCTGCAGGATGCCCACGCCCAGGCCCACCACCAGGCCCACCAGCAGGATGGGCAGGCTGAGCTCCAGGGTCACCCACAAGGTCTGCTGCATCAGGTGCATGACCTGTTGTTCGCTCATCTCTCCCCTCCTTCCGCGGCCGGCTGCGCTCGTTGTATCACCGGAAGCCCTCCACCAGTGAGCGCACCAGCAGATTCCAGCCGTCCACCAGCACGAAGAGCAGGATCTTGAAGGGCAGGCTGATCATGATGGGCGAGAGCATCAGCATGCCCATGCTCATCAGCACGCTGGCCACCACCAGATCGATGACCAGGAAGGGCAGATAAATCAGGAAGCCGATCTGGAAGCCCATCCGCAGCTCGCTGATCAGGAAGCCGGGCATCACCACCGTGATGGGCAGGTCTGCGGGTTTGGTGGGCCGCTCCAGCTTGGCCAGCCGCACGAACAGGGCTAGGTCCTCCGTGCGGGCCTGGGTCAGCATGAATTCCTTGAAGGGGACCTGGGCCTTGGCGATGGCCTCCTTCTGGGTGATCTGCCGGGCCAGATAGGGCTGGAGGGCGTCCTGGTTCATGCGGTCGAAGGAGGGCCGCATGATGAAGAAGGTCAAGAAGAGGCTGAGCCCGATGAGCACCTGATTGGGCGGCAACTGCTGGGTGCCCAGGGCCTGGCGCAGGAAGTGCAGGACGATGAGGATGCGCGTGAACGAGGTGCCCAGGATCAGGATGGCCGGGGCCAGGGCCAGCAGGGTCATCAGGAAGAGGATTTCGATGGCCACCACGAAGTCTGGCTTGGGGCTGGACGCGCCGCCCACCGTCAGGGAGAGCGAGGGTCCCGCGGGCCCCGGCGCCTGGGCCAGCCCGGGCAGGGCCAGCAGCAGGATCAGGGTCAGTCCGATGGCCACGACAAAAGAGAGCCGGCGCAGCGACCAGCGGCCGGGCCGAAGCGGGTGCGCGGCAGGGATCATGCGGCCGGGCCTCCCGGGGGCGGGCCGGCGGCCTGGCGCTGGCTGGCCTCGAAAAAACGCAGGTGGAAGGGATTGGGGCCGCGGCCCGCGCGGGCGATGAGCTCGTCGGCCTCCGGCCCGTTGAAGCGCCCCAGCAGGTGGATGCCGCCCTCGCCCAGGCCCAGCAGCAGCACGCGGCCCGAGACGCGCAGCAGCACGGCCTGGCGGCGCGTGCCCAGGCTCAGGGCCGAGAGGACCTCCATCGGGCGCTCGTCGGCCGCGCCCGCGGGCCGGCGGGCCTTGAGCCAGCGCAGGGTCCAGAGACCGCCCGCCAGCAGGGCCAGACTGAGGAAGAGCCGGAAGATCAGACCCAACCAGCCGGGACCGTCGGACGCCACCAGAGCCAGGCTGTCCGCGGCCATCACGCCTCCCCGGCCTGGCGCAGGCGCTGCTCCAGCGGCACCAGTTCCGTCACCCGCACGCCGAAGTTCTCGTCGATGACCACCACCTCGCCCTGGGCGAAGCGCTTGCCGTTGACGAAGAGATCCACGGGCTCGCCCACCAGCTTGTTGAGCTCGATCACCGATCCCGGGCTGAGCTCCACGATATCCTTGATGAGCATGTGCGTGCGCCCGAGCTCGATCACCACGGGCAGACGCAGGTCCAACACGCGGCCCAGGCCGCGGTCGTTGAACTTCTCCTCCAGCGGGCCGCGGGAAGCCGGCCCCTGGGGACCGAACTCGGTGAACTGGGCCTGGCGCACGTCCCGGGGCGGCGCGGGCGCGGCGGGCGGCGGACTCCCGTGCGGCGCAGCGGCGGCGGCCGGCGGGGCCGGGGCGGGGGCGGCGGCGGGACGATCCACCGAGTGGTCGGGCGGCAGGCCGAACCCGTCGTCGCCGTCGTCCGTGGCGTCCAGGTTGCCCAGCATGTCGGCCAGCTTGGCGGACAGGTCCGGCGAGAGGAGCTTCCAGAGGCGGACGGGTTCGCGGCCGTCGATCAGGACTTCCAACTCCACCAGCAGATGGCCGGCGTAGGTGGCGGCCAACTCGGCGGGCGTGACCAGCCGGGCCGGCCGCACCTCGTTGCGCAGGCTGAGACCGATCTTGCCGGAGAGTTCCGTCAGCTCGTTGCCCATGAGCTGGTTGACGGCCTCGACGATGCCGTCCAGGTGCTCCTCGGGCATGAACTCCACTTCGCCGTCGCCCATGATCATGTAGTCCACGACCCGGGCGGTGAAGGACTTCTCCAGCAGGAAGACCACGCTGCCGGGCAGGCCCTTGACGAAGGGGGCCTCCACGCAGACCAGCTCCTCATTGAAGCGGGCCTGCAGCAGGGCCTGGTCGGCGCTCTCCACGCTCAGCAGGGTGAAGCGGGTCTCGAGGTTGATGACCGTGCGGAAGATCTCGCCCGCGCGGCCGGCGAACTCCTCCTCGTTCAGCCTCAAGAGCTCGAGCAGCGCGGGGGTCAGGGAATCAGCCATGGTGTGTCCGGCTCCAGAATTCCGGCCCGGCGGGCCAGGTCACTTCTCGTTGTAGATCGGGTCTTCCATCAAGTCCACGGGCCGCGTGATGCGGAAGCCCTTGCGCTGCCCCATGCGTCCGGGCCGACCCAGGAACTTCACCTTCTCGCCCACCTCCAGCTCCAGCTCCTCGCGCTCGCGGTTGGGCAGCGTCAGCACGTCGCCCTCGCGCAGGCTGAGGAAATCCTCCAGGCTCAGGTCGACGCGCCCCAGCAGGGCCTTCAGTTCGAGCTGGCCGCAGAGGATCTTGTGGGCGATGGTGGCCTGCAGCTCGCGGTCGCCCCGGCGCTCCATCGAGAGGCGCCGGCCCTGGGTGAGGTAGGGCAGGACGGGTTCGAGCACGAAATAGGGGATGCAAATGTTCATGGGGAAGGTGTAGGCCTTCACCCGGATCTCGAAGAAGACCACGGCCACGGTCTCGCTGGCCGGGGCGATCTGGACGAACTGGGGATTGGACTCGAAGCTCTCGCGCACGAACTCCATCGGGAAGATCATCGACCAGGCTTCGTTGAGGGTCAGCACCAGCTGGTTGACCATGCGCGAGATCACGTTCTGCTCGATGACGGTGATCTCGCGGGGCTCCGTCAGCACGTCGCCCGTGCCGCCCAGCAGGCGGTCCACCATGTAGAGCACGAACTGCGGGGCCAGTTCGACGATCACCGAGCCGCCGCCCTTCTCCGTCGAGAGCACGAAGAGGCAGCTCATCTCCGGCAGGCTCATGGTGTACTCGGCGTAGGTCACCTGATCCATGGAGAGCAGGTTGATCTCCACCATCTGGCGCATGGTGCTGGAGAGGTGCGTGCCCATGGCCCGGGCCAGGCCCTCGTGGATGGTGCGCATGGAGCGCATCATGTCCTTGGAGATGCGCTCGGGGTGCTTGAAGTCGTAGGGCTGGATCTCGCGCAAATCCTCGCCCGTGGAATCCGTGGTCCGCTGGCTCTTGTAGGAGTTCAGGAGCTGATTGATCTCGTCCTGGGAGAGAATCTTGTTCATGCGAACTCCACTTGGATCAGGCCACGCAAGGGCTCTCAGGGCAAAGGCCGTGCCCAAACGGCGGAAGTTCCGAAGCGGGCGGAAAGCGCTTGGCGGTCATGGGGGCGGGGCGGATGCCAGGGGCGGGCGGGCGGCGGGCGGCGGTAATTGCTTCAGGGGCGTGGGCAAGCGCTGCCGCTTGGCGCGGTGCCTCCGCTGGCGCGGCGCCTCCGCTGGCACGGGGCCTCCACTGGCGTGGTGCCTCTGCTGGCGCGGCGCCTCTGCTGCGCGTATGCGTTTCCGCGCCGGTGCGCCGTGTTCTGTCACCTTTCTGCTGGCGCCAGAATGGTGGCATGAGCGGTTGCCCGACGGCGGTCAGGCGGCCGAGCCCGGGGACTGCCGGGAGCCCTTGTTTGCCACCTTTCTGCTGGCGCCAGAAAGGTGGCGCCAAAGAGGCGCTTTTTCTCACCCGCCAGAGTCAGCCCGCCTCCCGGCGGGCTTCCGCTGGCGGCAGCACTTCCTTCCTGCCACCGCGTAGTTGGTTCGCGCTTCGCGCTTCACCTATTTTCTGGTTCAGGCCTGCGGCCTTCACCGGGGGAATCGTAAAACGGAAGTGAGAGGCTGGGACGATTTGCCCGCATGGTGTCAGGCGCTTCGCCTTCGGCGCGACACGCACAGGCAAGCGAGGTGAAGCCCGCAGGGCTGAACCAGAAAATGGGTGAAGCCGTCAGGCGAACCACCTACACGGCACCAGGAAGGTCTTTGGCCGGCCGTCTGTTCGACGGCGGCCGTGAGGCCGCCTAGTTACGGCCGCTGAAAAGAGGCTCTTTCTTTGGGCGTCTTTCTTTGAGCCAGCAAAGAAAGACGCAAGAACCTGGCGCTGTCGGCGCTACTTCTGGCGCAAGAGGTAGATCTCCACCCGGCGGTTGCGCGCCATGTTCTGCGGGCTGTCGTTGGGCACCATGGGGCGGAACTCGGCGAAGCCCTTGGCCACCAGCTTGCGGGCAGGCACCAGGTTGAGGCGCTCGAGATAGTGCAGCACGGCCACGCTGCGCGCGGTGGAGAGTTCCCAGTTGGACGGGAAGCGCGCGGTGCGGATGGGCGTGACGTCCGTGTGGCCCTCCACCTGCAGCTCGGCCACCTGGATGGTGCGGATCACGCCGGCGATGGCGTCCAGCACGCCCAGATAGCGCGGGTTGAGCGCGGCGTCCCCCGGCGGAAAGAGCACCTCGTCCTGGAGGATGAAGCGCACGCCCTGGCTGTCCCAGAAGACGCGCACCTGCTCCTGCAGCTTCTCCTTGGCCAGCTCGTCCCCCAGCTCGGCCACGGCGCGGTCGAAGTCCGTCGCCCGCAGGGCCTCGGGCACCTCCACGGCGTTCTCGCCCGTGCCCGGTTTGAAGATCCCCTCGCCACCCTTCAGGCTGCCCACGGCTTTGTGGAACTGGGACATCTCCAGGGTGGAAAAGCTGACCAGCAGGATGAAGAAAACCAGCAGCAGGCTCATCAGGTCGCCGTAGGTGGTGGTCCAGCCCGGCGCCGCGGGGGACTCGGGGGGCTTGGAGACCTTGCGGGCCATCAGTCCCGGCCTGGGATGCTGCGACCGCCCGGCGGCAGGAAGGTGCGCAGCTTCTCGGCCACCAGCCGCGGATTGTCTCCGTTCTGGATCGAGAGGATCCCCTCGACGATCAGGGTCTTGCGGTTCAGTTCTTCCTTGGAGCGCAGCGCCAGTTTGCCCGCGATGGGCAGGGCGATGAGGTTGGCGATGATCGAGCCGTAGAAGGTGGTGACCAGGGCCGTGGCCATGCCGATGCCGATCTTGGAGGGGTCGTCCAGGGCCTGGAGCATCTGGATCAGGCCGATGAGCGTGCCGATCATCCCGAAGGCCGGGGCGTAGGTGCCCACCTGCAGCCAGAGGTACTGGCCCGCCTGGTGGCGCTCCTCCAGCGTGCTCATCTCGATTTCCAGGATGCTCTTGATGATCTCGGGCTCGGTGCCGTCCACGGCCAGGCGCAGGCCGTCGCGCAGGAACTCATCCTCCACCGAATTCAGGGACTCCTCGATGGCCAGGATGCCCTCCCGGCGGGCGCGCTCGGCGATCAGCACCAGGGTCTGGATGGTGTCGTTCAGGCCGGGCTCGCGGTGGAAGATCACCTTGAGGAAGGTGCTGTTCATGCTGCGCACGCTGGACAGCGGGAAGTTCATGAAGATCGAGCCGGCGGTGCCGCCCAGCACGATGAGCAGGGAGGCGAAGTCCACGAAAAAGCCGGCGCCCGGCTGGGAGGCGATGGCCCAGACCACCAGGCCCCAGCCGACAACCAAGCCGATGAGCGTGGAGAAATCCATGCCCCCTCACATTCCCTGACCTGCCGCTTGCCACCCGAGCGGAACCCGTTGCCTCGGCCTTATCGGCTCGCGCGCGACTTTCCTGCAACCGAACCAAGCCCGGGAGCGCACCCGGGCGGGAAAAATGCGCGCGGCCGGCGGTGCGGGTCCCCCCTGTGGGCCCGTTCCGCCGGCCGGCGTCCCCCGTCGAGGCGTCGGGAGGGGGATCAGCGCTTGAGCTGGATCACCTCTCCCAGGATGGTGTCGCTGGTGCTGATGACCCGGGCCGCGGCCTGGAAGCCGCGCTGGGCCAGGATCATCTCGGTCAATTCCTTGCTCAGGTCGGTGTTGGACATCTCCAGGTAGCCGCTCTTGATCACGCTGGCGAGTTCGCTGCCGGCCAGGCCCAGCCGGGGCGTGCCGCTGGCGCCGGTCTCCACGAAGTTGGAACCCCCCGCCGCGCTCAGGCCCGCCGTGTTGGTGAACTCGGCCACCAGCACCTGGGCCAGCGTGCGCGTGTCGCCGTTGGAGTAGACGCCCTGGATCCGCCCGTCGTCCAGGAAGTCGACGGACTCCAGCTCGCCCATGGCCCGGCCGTTCTGGCTCATGGCCAGGCTGGTGGTGGTGTAGGCGGTCTGGGTCAGCCCGTCCAGAGCGCCCACCGTGCCCGCGTCCAGGCCGATCTGCACCAGGGCACCGTTGCCCGGATCAAAACTGAGTGCGGCGGCGCCGTTGTCGTAGGTGAAGGAACCCAGGCTGCCGTCCTGCTCGGAGAAGCGCACCACGCCCGTATTGCCTGAGATGGTGCCGGCGGGCGGGGGGACTGTCGCCTCCCAGTACCACATGTTGGCTTCCTCGCCGCGCGTGAAGGACACGCTCATGGTGTGGCTGGCGCCCAGGCTGTCGTAGACCACGATGCTGGTCTCGTGCACGGTGTCCTCGGTGGCCACCTGGAAGGTGCCGGCCTGCAGGCCGCCCGCCGCCAGCACGGTGACCCCGCCGCCGCCCAGGTCCAGCACGTCCGTCACCTGGCCGTCCAGCGGGTTGACTTCGCCCAGGGCGATGGGCACCTGCTCCAGCACCACGCCGCGGGTGGTGGTGAACACGCCCGAGGCCGCCAGGGTGGAGTCCGTCCCGTTGTCGGCGGTGATGGAGGCCGCGCCGAACAACTGGGCCAGTGCGTTGCCGTTCGTCTCGCTCAGGGCCACGTTGTTGCCGGTGCCCACGCCGAAGCGCGTGCGCGAGAGCACGAGTTCGCCGTTCTCGAGGCTCAGGTCCACGCCGCCCACTCGCGACTCCACCAGGGCCATGAACTCCGACAAGGTGGTCTCGGCGTCGAAGCCCGTCACCTCCACAGGCGTGCCGCCGTCCACCGTGAGACTCAGCGAGCCGAAGGTGTCCACGCCCAGCGAACCCAGGGTCATGCTGCCCGTCAGCGCGCCGGGCTGGCTGGCGTTGGTCCCCGTGAAGCGGCTCTGGGTGGCCGCGGCGCCGGTCACGGTGACGTTCCAGGTGCCGCCCAGGCCGTTGACCGCGCGGCCGGAGACGCCGGTCACGCCCGCCGAATTGCCCAGGCTGACCAGGCTGGCGTCGCTCTCGGTCATCTCGGCGTTGAGGTTCTGGGAGAAGACCACCTCGCTGGTGGCCTGGGCCGGCGAGGCCTCGGTCAGGGGCAGCACCACGGCGCCCATGTCCGTCACGGCGGGCAGGTTGCCGCCGGCGTCGGCGTTCAGGCCCAGCACCGACTGGCCGTCCGCCGTGACCAGCGCGCCCAGCGGGTTGATCTGGAAGGCGCCGTTGCGCGTGTAGTAGGTGCCCGAGGCGTCCTGGACGGCGAAGAAGCCGTCGCCGTAGATGGCCAGGTCGGTGGTGTTGCCCGTCAGCTCCAGGTTGCCCTGCTCGTAGATGCGGTCGATGCTGGCCACCTTGGTGCCCAGCCCCACCTGCATGGGAACCTTGCCCGCGGCCGTGCCGGTGGGCTCGGAGGCGTAGCGCAGGGTCTGGCTGAAGGCGTCTTGGAAGTTCACGCGGCTGCGCTTGAAGCCCACCGTGCTGGCGTTGGCGATGTTGTTGCCCACCACGTCCAGCTTCTGCTGGTGGCCGAGCAGGCCCGAAATTCCGGTGTACAAACTGCGATTCATCCGTGCCTCCTTGGCCGCTTCACCAATTCCAGTCGTTTCTCGCGTCCTGCGCCGGGGAGCCGTCCTCCTCGTCCGCGCTCACCTCACTCACCTGGCCCAGGGTGAACTCCTCCCCCCGGCTCACCAGGTAGGGCACGCCCTCGCGGAAGCGCACAGAGTCCACCCGGCCGCTCCAGAGCGGCCGCACGGTCAGGTCCTCGCCCGCGCTGTCCGTGGCGCTCAGGCGGATCGTGTAGGTCCCGTCCGCCAACTCCTCGCCCGCGCCGTCGCTGCCGTCCCAGTTCCAGGACGACTCCTCCGGCGCACTCAGGGTCTGGCGCCGGACCACGGCGCCCGTGGAATCGAGGATCTCGATCTCCAGGCTGGCGGGAGTGGACTCCGTCTCCCAGCGCAGGGTGGCCGCGCCGTCCGCCAGCACCACGCGGTCGTCCAGGGCCGTCACCGTGCTGCCCACCAGATCCGCCGCCATCCCGCCCTGGAGGGCCGTGGCCACGGACTGGCTGGCCGTCAGGTTGTCTTCCAGCGTGCCCTGCATGTTGGTCATCAACTCTAGGCTGCTGAACTGGGCCAGTTGCGCGGCGAACTGCTGGTTGTCCATGGGATTGAGCGGATCCTGGTTGGAGAGCTGGGTGACCAGCAGATTGAGGAACTCGCTCTTGCCCATGCTCGAGGCGGAGGCCACCTGGCTGCCCAGATAGCTGCTCGACCCCACTCCCGTGACCGTGCTCATCTCGCTCCTCCCGCGCCGCCGCGCCGCAACAGGCTCTCCAGGCGGCTGGCAAATTCTTCCCCGGGCGGACCCGATGGGGATTTTCGTTCCCCGGCCGCCTCGCCCTCCGCCTCGTCGGGCGCGCGCCGCTTGCCGGACGAGTCCGGATCCGTGGCCGTGGCCGGAACGTCCTCGGACAAAGCCGGGAGCGGGCCGGGCGGCTCCGTGCCAACGCCGGCGCCCGGCGACTGCAGGCGCAGCTCGTCCAGCCGCACGCCCGCCGCCAGGAGCCGGTCGTGCAACTCCTGCGCCTGATTCTGCAATTGTCGGGCCGTGTCGGCGCTGCCGGCGCGGATCTCCAGTCGCCAGCCCCCCTCCGCGCGCTCCAGCAGGAGGTCCAGATGCCCCAGTTCGGCGGGTTCAAGGCTCAGGCGGGCCTGGCCGCCATCGCTCAGCCGGAGCTGGTCCACCCGGCCCTGGAGCTGCTCCAACAGGGCATTCCAGCCCGCGCGGGCCTCCGTGAGGACGGTGCTGTTCCGGGCGGCGGCCAGGCGGCCGGCCACGGTTGCGGTCGCGGTCGCGGCGGGTCGGGATTCGATGGCCGGCGGCGGAACCGGCGGCAGCGCCACGGGTGCTGGAGACGGGCCCGCGCTCGCGTCGGCCGGCGGAGTCGCGTGTGACACGGGCGCTGCGGACGGTTCGGGCGTCGGCCGGGTGGCGCTCTCCTGGGCCGCTGAGCGCTCCGCGGTGGCAAGGGGCGCAGCGTGGCCCGGGTTCGACGGCGCCGGGGCGGGATCCGGCGTGGTGCCCGCCTCCGGCCGGTGCTCGGCCTGGCTGGCAGAGCGATCGGCTGTCTCACGCGCCGGCTGGGCTGCCGGGGTGGCCCGCTCGCCGGCCTGTTCGCGCAAGCGGGCCTCGCGCCACGCGGCCCGGGCGCGGACCTGGTCCGCCAGGACGGCGGGCGGAGCCTGCGCGCGGAACTGGATCACCGCCTGCCGGCTGTCCGGCGCGTCGGCCGCGGGCAGTTGGTGACCGGGGACGGGTGCTGGCAGGGCTTGCGTCGATTTGGCAGTGGATGCAGGATGGTCAGCCGGCGACGCGGAAGGCGCCGGCTTCGGCTCCGTTGGGCCGGCCGGGTCGCGGGGGACCGCCTGCGCCCCGGCAGCGACACGGGTTGAGCAGGAGACACGGGACGCCTGGGAGCCGCCCACGCCCGCGCCCGGCGGCTTGGCGGTGTTGGCGCGGCGCAACGGGGAGGCGGAGTCCGCCGCCGCGGAAGCCGGGCTGCGCGGGTCCCGGGGCCGGATCAGCAGCTGGGCCAGGGCCTCGCCCTCCGCCCCGCCGGGTTCCAAGCGGCGCCGGCGCCGGGCGCCGGAATTCGGCGTCCGCGATTCAGGTGCCGGCGCGGCCGGGCCGGCGGCCGGCAGCGGGCCGGGGGAGGCCGTGCCCACGGCCCTCAGCCCTTCGCCTTGACGCGCCGGGCCTTCTCCTTGGCCTGCTCGCGGATCAGCGTGCTGATGCCCGCAGCGCGGTCCGGCGGCATGGCGGCCAGGATCTTGGCCGCGGTGCGCTCCTCGATGGAGAGCAGGATCGCGGCCACGGAGGCGTTGTCCATCTTCTGCAGGACGGGGGCGGCCTTGCGCGGCTGCATGCTGCCGAAGACCCGGGCCAGCCGGGCCGCCTCCGCGCTGCTCAGCATGACGTCGCGCTGGCGCAGCGTGTCCAGCTCCTGCTGCAGACGCTCCATCTGGGTCTGCAGGCGGCGCGTGGTGTCCACGGTCTTGTGGAGCGAGTCCTCGCGCTGGCTGACCACCTGCTTGAGCTCCTGGATGTGGGTCTTCAGGCTGTCCACGGGTCGCCGCTTCAGGCTGTCCGCGTGGGCCGCGCTGTCGGCGGGGACCTGCAGGCTGTCCACGGCGGCGTGGGGCACCGCGGCCGCCGGTGCCTGGGCCCGGCGCTTCTGCACGATGACCAGGGCCACGCCCACCATGATGGTGGTGCTGAGGATGAAGTAGCCGGCCCAGATCAGCAGGCCTCCCAGCTTCTTCTTGGGGGGCGGGGGCGGCGGAGCCTCGACCTCTTCCTCGATGTCCTTGCCCCTGGTCTTGCTCGGGTCCTTGGCCATCAGTCCTCTCCGTGTTCAGGATCGTTGCGGCGCCGATTCTCGCGCAGGCCGATCTCATCCAGCGCCCGCCGCTCGGCGCGGCTCTCCTCCAGCCGCAGGCGGATCCGCAGCCGCTCGCGCCAGTGCTCCAGGGCCTGGCGCTCCCGGGCCGCGCTGCCCAGCTCCACGCGCAGGACGCCCAGCCGCGGCTGCCAGTCCCGCACCAGCCGCTCGCGCTGGGTGAGGCCCCGCTGGCGCTGATCCAGGTAGCTGCGCAGCAGAGTCAGGCGCGCGGCGGCCAGTCCGCCGCCTAGTTCGTCCTGCCAGATCCGGCGCGCCTCCTCCAGCTGCCCCTCGGATTCGAGCAGGGCGCGGCGGCGCTCCTCGTCCTCGCGCAGGCCCAGGGCCAGCTGCAGGCTGGCCTGACGCTCCCGGCGCAGGCGCAGCTTGAGCAGGCGGTCCAACCGTTTCACGCGATCCATGCGACCCTCACGCCACCAGCTCGCGCAGGCGCCGCACCGTCTCGAAGTAGTCCGTGTGCTCGGTCTGGCGCTGGCAGAGCCAGTCCCGGGTCCTGGGCATGCGCGCCACGGCCTGGTCCACGTCGGGATCCGTGCCCTTGACGTAGGCGCCCACCTGGATCAGGTCCTCCGCCTCCTGGTGCGCGGCCAGCCAGCGCAGCAAGCGGCGCACGGCCTGGTCGTGGGCCTCGTCCACCAGGTCCGGCCGCACGCGGCTGATGGAGCCCAGCACGTCCACGGCCGGCCAGTGCCCGCGCTCGGCCAGCCGGCGCGAGAGCAGCAGGTGCCCGTCCAGAATGCTGCGCGCGGCGTCGGCCACCGGGTCCGTCAGATCGTCGCCGTCCACCAGCACGGTGTAGAAGCCCGTGATGCTGCCCTCCGGCGTGCGGCCGGCCCGCTCCAGCAGGCCGGGCAACAGGGCGAACACCGAGGGCGTGTAGCCCTTGCTGGCGGGGGGCTCGCCCGCGGCCAGGCCGATCTCGCGCTGGGCCATGGCCACGCGGGTCAGGCTGTCCACCAGCAGCAGCACGTCCAGCCCGCGCGCGCGGAAACTCTCGGCCACGGCCGTGGCCAGCTGCACGCCGCGCCGCTTGAGCAGGGGCGCCTGGTCGCTGGTGACCACCACCACCACGCTCTTGTTCAGCCCCTCTTCGCCCAGGTCGCGTTCGATGAACTCGCGCACTTCGCGCCCGCGCTCGCCGATCAGACCGATCACGTTGACCTGGGCATCGGACTGGCGCGCGATCATCCCCAGCAGAACGGACTTGCCCACGCCCGCGCCGGCGAAGATCCCCAGCCGCTGGCCGCGGCCGCAGGTCAGCAGGCCGTCGATGCTGCGCACGCCCGTGGCGAAGACCTGGTCGATTCGCGGCCGCTCCAGGGCGGGCGGGGCCGCCCGGTGCAGGGGCGCGCGCCCGCTCACCGCCAGCGGGCCCTTGCCGTCGATGGGCTCGCCCATGGCGTCCAGCACGCGGCCCACCAGCAGCTCGCCCGTGGGCACCTGGGGCGGGTCCGGCCGCAGGCGGATCAGCTGGCCGGGCCG
The DNA here is from genome assembly GCA_041675285.1 of Candidatus Delongbacteria bacterium. Lineage (NCBI taxonomy): Bacteria > Candidatus Delongiibacteriota > Candidatus Delongbacteria bacterium. The sequence goes on along the minus strand of JBAYTZ010000001.1, from coordinate 398,155 downwards.
CACGCCCGTCAGCTGACCCAGCGGCATCAGCAGCGTGCGCGAGCCGCGGAAGCCGATGATCTCGGCCTCCAGCTCGCCGTCGCGCTCGCCGATCCAGCAGGACTGCCCCAGCCCGCCGTGGGGGCCGCGGCCCTCCACCACCAGGCCCGTGACCCGCTCCACCAGCCCGTGGCGCGGCCAGTGGGCGAGCCGCGCGCCTGCCTCGCGCCAGTCCTGCAGCGCCCTCATGGCTGCCGGGCCTCCAGGGCCCGCACGAGGGATTGCTCCAGGTGATCCAGCATGCCCGCGGGCGCGGCGTCCAGCAGGCCGTCGTGCAGTTCCACGCGGCAGGCCCCGGGCGGGACATCCGCGGCCTCCACCCACTCCAGCCGGCCCTGCAGGGTCTGCAGCAGGGTGCGCAGGCGCGGCAGGCGCTCCAGCAGCTCCTCGCCCAGCAGACGGCGCCGATCCCCCGGATGGAGGTGCAGGCGCAGAACCTGCTGGTCCAGGCAGGCCTCCAGCAGGGCGGCCACCTGGCGGGCCAGCCGCTCCTCGTCCAGCGGCAGCTCGCGCCGCAGGACCTGCTCGGCCAGCCAGCGGGCCAGGGCCACCAGTTCGCGATCGGCCCCTTCGTGGTAGCGCGCCGCCTCCGCGCGGAAGGCCTCCGACTGGATCTCCAGCAGGTGGAAGGCCTCCAGCAGCTCGTCCTCCACGCGCAGGCGGCCCTCTTCCAGGCCCAGCAGGTGCCCCTCGGCCCGGGACTGTTCCTGGCGCTCCGCCACGGATTCGCGCAGCGCGGCCATCTCCGCGCGCAGCTGGGTGTTCTCCGCACGCAGGGCCTCGATGCGCCGGCGGAACAACGCCAGCGCCGTGCTGGAGCGCTGGAACTCGCCCTGGTCGCCGCGGGATTCGGCGTGCGTGCCCGTGTCCACCCAGGCCACGCCCTCCAGCCGCACGCTGCCGGCCTTGAGGAGCTGCCCGCTCATCGGGCGCGGGTTCCGGAGCCACGGCTTCGGCCCCGGCGGGGTCGGGCCGGCAGGGCAACGGGCAGAGACACGAACAGGCTCACGGCTTCCTCACGTCAGTTCCGGCCGCGCGGCGCCGGGCGGGGGACCCCCGACCGGGCAAGCCGGGCTAGACCATCATGTCGCCCTCGTCGGCGGTCTTGGTGATGTAGATCTGGCCTTCGTCCTCCAGGCGGCGGATGATGTCGATGATCTTCTGCTGGACCTCCTCCACCTCGCGCAGGCGCACGGGCGGCATGTACTCCAGCTCTTCGCGGATCATCTCCGCGGCGCGGCTGGAGATGTTGGCCAGCAGGCGCTCCGCCAGGTCCGGCGTGCAGGCCTTGAGCGCCAGCGTGAGGTCCTTGTTGTCCACCTCGCGCAGCACCTTTTGGATGCTGCGGTCGTCCATGTGGATCACGTCCTCGAAGACGAACATCAGGTTCTTGATCTCGGCCGAGAGCTCCGGCGCATCGACGGAGAGCGCGGTCAGCACGGACTTCTCCACCGATTGGCCGGTCAGGTTGAGGATGTCCGCCGCGGCCTTGACGCCGCCCAGTTTGGAGCCCATCTGGCTGAAGTCGATGCGGCTCTCCAGCACCTGCTCCACGGCGGCGATGTTCTCCGGCGAGACGCGCTCCATGCGCGCGAAGCGCAGCATGGCCTCCTTGGCGATGTCGGCGGGCAGGTTGGCGATGATGATCGCCGCCTGGCTGGGGGAGAGCTGGGTGAGCACGAGGGCGATGGTCTGGGGATGCTCGCGCTGCAGGAAGCTGAGCAGCTCGTTGGAGTCCACGTTCTTGAGGACGTTGAAGCCGCGGATCTGCAGGCTGGACTTGATGCGCTTGATGATGTCCAGCGCCTTGACCTCGCCCAGCGCCGACTGGAGCAGGCTCTGCGCGTAGGACAGCCCGCCCTCCTTGATGTAGTCGGCCGCGATGGCCATTTCGTAGAAGTCGTCCTCGGCGGCCTGCAGCACGGGGGTGGGCAGGTTGCCCAGCTTGATGATCTCGCGGGCGATCTCCTCGACCTCGGTGGGCTCGAGGAACTTGACGATCTCGGAGGCCGCCTCGGGACCGATGGAGACGAAGAAGGTGGCGGCCCGCTGGACGCCCCCCATCTCGCGGAATTTTTCGGTGCCTTCCATCAGTTCCCTTCGTAGAACCAGGCCCGCACCAGCCGGGCGGCGTCATCCGGGTGTTCCTTGCAGTAGTCCACCACCTTCTTGTGGACGCGGGCGATCTGGCGCTGTTCGGGGGAGCGGGCCGCCTCCAGCTCCAGCAGCAGCGGCACCTCCTCCTCCACCTCCTCCTCGTAGGTCTCGCCGCGGGCGGAGGCCAGCATCAGGGCGCGCTTGTCGTCGAAGGCCTGGCTGATGCGCGAGTTGACCAGGGCCAGCGTGGAGCGCAGCAGGAACAGGAAGGCGATGATCCCGCCGATGAACAGGGCCTTGCGCAGGATGTCCAGGCCCAGGTCCTTGAGCTTCTCACGCCGCAGGGCGCCCAGGTCGTTCTCCTGGGTCGAGCTGTCGAAGGCCAGGTTGTGGGCCTGGATCTGGTCCCCGCGCGGCTCGCTGAAGCCCACCGCCGTGCGCACGATCTGCTCGAGCTTGGTCATCTCCTCCGGGCTGCGGGCCACGTAGTTCATCACTTCGTCGCCGTCGGCGTTCTTGCCCGCCGTGTAGGTGCCGTCCACCACCACCGAGATGCTGAGCCGCTTGAGCGCGCCCTGCTGGCCGCGCATGTGCTCCAGCACCTCGTCCACCTCGTAGTTGGTGATCTGCTTCTCCTCCTGGGTGGCCGTGGTGTCCTCGCCGGTGGAGCTCTCCTCGTTGAGTTCCTGGCTGCGGACGATCTTCTTCTCCGGGTCGAAGATCCGGCTGGTGCGCTCCAGATAGCCGAAGTCCAGGTCCGCCGTCACCCGCACCACGCTGCGGCCGGCGCCCAGCACCTTGTCCAGCACGTCCTGGGCCAGCTGGGTGTAGTACGAGTTCATCTTGCGCGTGAGTTCGATCTGCTTGGACGAGCGGCCCAGGCCCTCGTCGTCCTCGACGGGCTCGGTGAGCAGCTTGCCCTGGCTGTCCACCACCGTGACCCGCGAGGGGTGCAGGCCCTCCACGGCGGAGCTGACCAGGGCCACCACGCCTTGCACCTCGCTCTTGGGCACGGCGTAGGACTTGTCGGTGACCACGGTGACGCTGGCCGTGGTGGGCAGCTGCTCGTCGGAGAAGAGCGAGGGCTTGGGCTGGACGATGTGCACCGTGGCGCCCTGCACCCACTCCAGGGCGTCCAGAGTCTTGGCCAGCTCGCCCTCCAGCGCCCGCTTCTGCATCACGTCCATCTCGCGGTCGCTCATGCCCAGTTTCTGCTGGTCCAGCAGCTCGTAGCCGGGGATGACGGGTTTGGGTCCGCCCTCGGCGGCCAGCTTGACGCGCAGCCGGTAGAGGTCGGCCCGGGGCACCTCGATGGTCCCGCCGCCCTGGCTGAGCCGGAAGGGGGCCTTCTGCTCCTCGAGCTTGGAGACGATCTTGGCCGCCTCCACCTCGCTCAGGCCGGAGTAGAGCGGCGCCCAGTCGGGCTGGGAGGCCCACCAGAAGGTGACGCCCAGCACCACCAGCAGGGTGGCCGCCGCGCCGCCCATGAAGATCAGGCGCCCGCGCTGGGGGCTGTTCCAGGTGCGTTTCAGGTTGAGCCAAAAGGCGTTCAGCCACTCAGGCATTCACGGGCTCCGCGATTGGGGTCGACGTCGTCAACAGGCGCGTGCTACACCTGCATGCGCATGATTTCCTGGTAGCCGTCCAGCAGCTTGTTGCGCACTTCCACCATGAACTTGAAGGAGAGCGAGGCCTTCTCCAGCGAGATCATGGCGTCGTGCACGTCCTCCACCTGGCCGGCGGCGAAGCGCGCCGCCGTGTCGTCGGACTGCACCTGCTGCAGGTTGACGGATTCCACAGCGTCCTTCAGGGTCTGCACGAAACTGCGGCCGGCCTCGCCCGCCCCGTCCGCACCGCCGGGCTGGGCCAGTCCCGGTGCCTCGAGGGAGCTGGCCCCCAGGCTGCCGGCCTGGTGGCCTTTGCGCAGGAGGTCCGTCTGCCGGGCGGATTCCAGCATGGAGGCCGAGATCGGGCGCTGCTCGCCGGCCAGCTGGTAGAGGCGCATGGAAGGAGTCACAAGGGCCATGTCAGATCTCCAGGGCCTTGCCGGCCATGTCCTTGGCCGCCGCGATGGCGGTCAGGTTGGCCTCGTAGGCCCGGCTGGCGGCGATGAGGTGGGTCATCTCCTCCACCACGTTGATGTCCGGATAGGCCACGTAGCCGTTCTCGTCGGCGTCGGGATGCTCGGGATCGTATTCCAGCCGCGGGCGGCGGTTCTGGATCAGCACCTCGGCCTTCACGCCGCGCAGCCCGTCCTCGTCCTGTCCCTGGTCCGTGGCCCGCAGGTGTTCGGGGTGCGTGGTCCAGAGGCGCGCCGGCCGCGGGCCGTCCACCGTGCTGAAGGCGGCCTGCTCCTCGCCCTCGCTCATCACCACCACGCGGGGTTGGAAGGGGCCGCCGTCCTTGCCGCGCGTGGTCTGCAGGTTGGCCAGGTTCTCGCTGATGGCGTCCATCCGGCGCCGCTGGGCGCTCAGCCCCGAGTGGCTGATGTTCAAGTGATGGAAGGCCGTGGGATCCTCGATTTTCACCGTCCGCCTCCTCCTCTGGCCTGACTTGGGGACGAGCAGGACACGAAGTTCACGAAGGGAAGAGAAGAGCGGGAAGAATCGGAAGAGGCCGGTCTCACGCTTTCTGTCCGCTGCCAGACAACGCGTGTTGTGAATCCACTCATCCGCCCACTCCGTGTTCTTCTTATCTCTTCGTGTTCTTCGTGTCCTGTTCGAGTCCGGAGTCGGGATCAACCGCCGCGGCCGCCGCGGATGGCGCGGTCCAGGGTCTCCACCACGTGCCGCACCTGGCGGGTGGCGAAGCGGTAGCTCAAGGTGGCGCGCGCCAGTTCGGTCATCTCCTGGTCCACGTCCACGTTGTTGTGGCCGTTGAAGTAGCTGCCCTCTTCATCCGCCACCAGCTCGGGCGCCGCCGTGCCGGCCTCGGAGGGGTGCGGCAGGTGGTCCGGATGGGTGCGGCTCAGCCCCTCGCCGGAACTCTCCAGCGCCTGGTCCAGCGCATCCTCGAAGCGCACGGCCTGGCGCACGTAGCCGTCGGTCTCGCTGTTGGCCAGATTGTTGGCGATGGCCTTCTGGCGCAGGGCGTAGGCATCCAGGCCGCTGTGCATCAGGGGCAGCATGGTGCGCTTGAACAGCAGGTCTTCCGAAATCGAAGCCATGGAACTCCCGAACTTTCAAAGGCGGACTGGCAAGTTCCGTGCCACGAGCAGGGAGAGGGGGACGCGGGGCGGGAGACCCTTGCCGCCAGCGGGCTTGGTGGCGGAGGCTGGACGGGGACCGGGCCGGGGCGGGTAGAAAGTGCCGAGTGGACCGCCGGGCTCAGGCAGAGCCCGCCGCCCAGCCGCTGGCCGCTCCCGAGCGCTCCGGAACGCCCGCTGGGCGGTGGGCGGGAGCGGGGGCGGGGTCGGGCAGGGCCGGCAGCCAGACTTCGAAGGTGCTGCCCTGTTCCAGGACGCTGGCGACCTCGATGCGCCCGCCCGCGGCTTCCACCAGGTCCTTGGTGATGGCCAGGCCCAGTCCCGTGCCCTGGGTGGTGTGACGGCGGCTCTGGGGCGTGCGGTAGAATTCCTGGAAGAGCCGGGGCAGCTGGTCCGGCGCGATGCCGATGCCTTCGTCGCGCACGGCGACCCGCACCCAGCGGGCCTCGCCGCCGGACGGGGCGCCCGGCTCCAGGCCCACGTGCACGACGCCGCCCGGGCGGCTGTACTTGACCGCGTTGGAGATCAGGTTCTCGAAGACCCGGCGCAGGCGCTCCGGATCCCCGCCCACCCAGGCCTCGCGGCCGGCGGTCCACTCGGCCCGCAGCTCCAGCCCCTGCTCGCGGGCCCGCTCGGCGTGGTCCTCCAACAGGCCCTGAAGCAACTGGGCCAGCTCGATGCGGCGCTGGGCCTGGAGGGGCGCGCCGCGGCGCTGTTCGGCCAGCTCCAGCAGCTCGCCGATCAGCCCGGTCAGGCCCTTCAGCCGCTCGCGGATCCGCTGGTGGATGGTGCGCACGGCCGGGGGCAGGTCCTGGCCCTGGCTGAGGTCCAGGGCGCTCAGCATGGACTGGGCCGCGGCCAGGGGCGAGCGCAGTTCGTGCCCCATGGTGTGCATCAGCCGGATGCGCTCCACGCCGCTGCGGGTCAGTTCCTGGTTCACCTCCTCCAGGCGCCGGCGGATTCGCAGCGCCTCCTGTTCGCGGCGCCGCAGGCCGCGCATCACGGCCCCCAGCAGCAGGGTCATCACGGCCAGGGTGGAGAAATACCAGAAGCAGAAGTGCAGGATGTAGAGCGCCGAGTGCTGCTTCTCCGGACTGGTCAGGCCGGGCAGCACGACGGGGGTCAGCAGGCCGTGGGTCTCCGCGGCGAAGAGCAGGCTGGTGGCCGTGGCGATGAACAGCAGGGCGAAGACCGTGAAGCCCGGGCTGAGGAAGACCGCGCTCAGGGCCAGGTGGAAAATGAAGAAGTGCAGCAGCGGGCTCTCCACGCCGCCCGTGTAGTGGATCAACACCAGCAGGACGAGCCAGTCGGCCAGGATCTGGAGCTGGATCAGGCTGGTGACGATGGGTTGCTTGCGCGGGCCGTTGAGCCCGGCGATGCGCACGTAGAGGACGTGCAGCAGGGCGTTGAAGCCGGCCGTGCAGGCGGCCAGCAGGAGCATGGGCCAGACGTGGAAGCCCGGCAACAGGCGCGCGCCCAGCGCGGCGCCCAGCACGATGCCCAACACAAAGATCCAGCGCATGGCGATCAACCAGGCCAGACGGGCCAGGGTGGCGCTCTCCATGGGGGTGCGGAACGCGGCCGGAACAGTGGGCGGCATGCGGGCTCCCAGTAACCGCAGGGAAGGTACCGCCCGCCCGCGCCTTCTCCAAGGAGCGTTGCCCCGGCTTTCCGGCAGTGCCACATTGCGGCCATGAGACTCTCCACGACCCTCGCGGGTGTTTTGCTCGGTGTGGCCGCCCTGTTCCAGGGCGGCTGCGTGGACAATCCCCAACTGCGCCAGGCCCTGCGCGAGCTCGCCCGGGAGGCCCATGCCCAGGCCGGCGGCGGCGCGGAGCAGGACGACAAGGCGGAAGACTCGCAGCTGCAGATCCAGTTGGCGGGCGAGGCGGCGGAGGCGGCCGGGCTGGATTCCTTGCTGCGCCTGGCCGCCCAGGACGTGGGCATCGATCCCGACGAGGGCAGCGTGCAGCGGGCGATCTGGCGCGTGCGCGTGATCAAGCTCAACTTGGGAGCCGCCCGGCGCAGCCTGGACAACACGCGCCAGGAGATCTTCGGGCTGGCGGCCACGGGGGAGGAGCTCAAGGCCCTGAAGGAGCTGGACGGCCGGCTGGCCGCGACCCCGGATTCCAGCGCGGGCGACCTGATCCTCGAGCGGCGGCGCCTGCAGGACGAGGCCATCGAGCGGGCCAAGGCGGACGGCACGCTGCAGAAGAAGAAACTCAGCGGCGACCAGGCCAAGCGCGTGGGCCTGCTGCTCTACAATCTGGGCGTGGGCGTGGTCTGCGACAACCTGGCCATCCGCCACTCCACGTCCATCTCGCGCGACTTCCAGCGGGTCAAGCAGGATTTGTTCGACAACGGCGGCTGGAACGGCGCGCTGGCCTGGGTCAGCCTGGCGGCCTACCACCAGGAATTCCTGGCCATTCCCGCCGACCTGAAGGAGATCCTGCAGGAGGCGCCGGCCCAGGTCCAGGCCCTGGGAGCGATGATCGGCACCGTGCGCGTGCTCAAGGAGAACAACGCCATCGAAGAGCGCGAGGTCCAGCCCGGCTCCAGCTTCGAGAGCCTGGAGGATTTCTAGCCCGAAATGAGACGGGGCGTGCCCCCCCGGACCGCCCCGCCAGACGGACGCAGGCTGCGGCCGCAGCCCGGTCCATCCATCCTTCCCCCGCTACCTGCCGCCAAGATGCAAGGCCAGATGGTCAGGACACGTCCTGCTGACGGGCTTTGTTCACTAATTTTTTCGGAATAACACGCCAGGCCGGCGGAAGCGGGCCCGGGTGGGCCGGGGCGGCTCAGTCGGTGGCGCGGGGCTCGGGCAGGTAGCGCGCGGCGGCCAGCACCAGCTGCAGGCGCACGTCCTCGCGCAGGGCCGGGGGCTCCAGCACCTCCACGTGGGCGCCCCAGCGCAGGACCCAAGCCCGCAACTCGGGGGAGAGCCCCACCTGCATGTCCAGCCGCAGGTCGCCGTTCTCCTCTTCGCTCCACTGCTGGCTGGGATGCCACTGCCGTTCGAGCAGGAAGGCGCGCAGCCGGGCGTCGAAGCGCAGGCGGACCCGGCAGGGCTCGGCGTGCCAGATCCCGAAACTGCCGTTGATGAAGTCGGCCAGGCGGAAGTCCGGCTGGCGCTCGAAGCGCTCGGACAGCGCCTCCAGGCCCGCCAGGCGCTGCAGGGCCAGGTGCAGCCAGGACTGGTGGTCGGGTTGCCAGACCAGGGCGTAGATGGCGCCGGAGTGGAAGATCAGGCTGTAGGGATGGACCGTGAAGCGGCGGGTCTCCGGGCCGTCCAGCCGGTGGTAGTCCACGCGGCAGCAGCGCCGTTCGAGGATCGCCGCCAGCAGGCGCAAGAGCAGGCCCTCCCCCGGGCCGCCGGTCACCTGGCCGGGTTGCTTGACGCCCACGGCGTCCCGGGCCTGCTCCAGCCCGGCATGGGCGATCAGCCCCGCGCCGGGCAGCAGCTGCTCGACCTTGTCCAGCAGGCCGTCCAGCACCTCGCCCACCCGGCTGCCCACGAAGTGCTCGCCGAACTGGGCCAGCACCAGGGCCGCCAGGGCCTCGTCGGGATTGAGCAGGTCGGGGGGCACGCTCAGGCTGAAGGGCAGGCGCAGCTCGTGCTCGCCGTGGGCCACCACGCGCCGCTCCAGGTGCAGGCCCGCGGCCTCGATGGCCTCCAGGGTGCGGGCCACGGTGCGAGCGGTCTCGCGGCCGCCCAGCCGCTGGCGCAGCTCGCGCACGGTGGTCCAGCCCGACCCTCCCAGCAGGCGGAGCAGGCGCAGGGCGCGCACCAGTTGGGGTTGATCGGCCACGGCGTCCCGCCAGGAAAGGGAAAGCCGGAGGACCCGCGGGCCCTCCGGCTTTCGTCAGGTCAGAATCACGCCGCCTGCCGCTTGAGCAGCGAGTCCAGCGTCAGCTTGCGCACGAAGGTCAGACCGAAGAAGCAGATCAGCAGGGCCGAGATGGGATCGAAACCCAGGCCGAAGCCGGGCTGCATGTAGACGCCGATGGCCTCCTCGAGCTGCTGGATCGGGCCCAGATCGGCGAACCAGTTCCAGCTGAAGAAGAGGAAGAGGAAGCTGCCCAGCGCCAGGGTGCTCTTGTCCACCAGCCCCTTGGTCATGGCGGGCAGGCGCAGCCAGCGCTCCGGGCCGTCCTGCTGCTCTTCCTCATCCACGCCCTGCAGGGTCTGGCGCTTGTCGGGCAGCATGCGGGTGGCGACGAAACTCAGCAGATAGGCCAGCGAGCCGATGAGGATCAGCATGCTGATGGACAACTCGTCCCCGGGCCGGCCGGGTATGCCGAACACCGAGTCCTGGATGCTGCGCAGGACGCCGAAGTTCATCCCGTTGGTGTAGAGCCAGGCGCCGGAGGCGTAGCAGAAAGAATAGGCCAGGTTGGCCACGCTCATGAAGCCGGCGAACAGGCTGCCCGCCGCGGCCACGGGGATCACGGCGCCCACCAGGCTGAACGTGCTCATGCGGATGATGCTGGCGGCGATGGAGAGCAGGAAGTTGTAGGTGGCCAGCCAGCCCAGCCGCACGTTCTCCAGCGGCACGCCCGGCATCAGGGCGTGCAGGCCGCCGGTGACTCGGCTGAACCAGGGATCCACCAGCAGGTACTGGGTCAGGTTGACGGCCACGCTGAGCAGGATGTAGATCTTGAACAGCTTGCGCAGGCCCATCTTGTCCTGCCACTTGATGCCCACCACGGCGAAGAGGATCACTCCCAGGAAGTAGCCGAAGTTGCTGGCGCCGTCGGCCAGCCCGATTTGGGTCTGGGAGAAGTGCAGGTTCTCGATCAGGTGGTTGGTCCAGAGGGCGCCCAGGGCCGGCTGGAAGTGGAAGATGAAGTAGAAGAGCATGATCCAGAGGATCGGCCCGCTGTTCAACCCGTCCCAGAAGTTGCGCACGGAGCGCCGCACGGGGATGGGCTTGGCCTTGTCCTTGGGCATCAGCAGCACGAAGCCCAGGGTGATCAGGGGCATGATGCACAGGAAGCGGATGAACAAGTTGAACTCGAGGTTCTCGGCGATCCAGCCGCCCAGCACGGCGGCCAGGATGCCCGTGCCGTAAATGGCCGTCCAGCAGATGGCCTGGTTCAGGCCCACCGTGGAGGCCTTGCTCTTGCCCGTGGCCTTGGCCTCTTCGTCGCCCTCGATCACCGTGGCGCGGTCCACGGAGACGTCCGTGGCGGCCATGACGATGGACAGGCCGAACATGAAGGCGAAGAAGACCAGGTAGCTGCGGTCCACATAGGGCACCAGGAAGTAGCCCAGGGTCACGGCGCTGAGCAGCATGATCAGCAGCGTGCGCGTCTTGCCGTAGGCGTCGATCAGGAAGCCGATCAGGGGCTTGAAACTCCAGGCCAGGTAGGACTTGGAGAACAGGCTCTGGGTGGCCGCCTCGCTCAGACCGTAGTCGAAGCGGAAGTGCCGGAAGAAGGGCTGGTAGGTGATGCCCTGGAAGGGGTTGGCCAGGCCCTGCAAGACGTATTCCATCGCGAACACGGTCTTGATGGCGGAGAACTTGAAGCGGCGGCGGGGTTTGGTTTCCTGCGGGTCCGGGGCGGGCGCGCGCGAAGCTGGATCGGACATCTGGACCTCCTGTTTGCCCCAATCTACCTAACCAAAGCTCGCCTGTTCAACGGGCAACAGCTGGAAGCCGGGCCGGCTTGCGGGCCCGCTTCCGCCCCCAGCCGGCGTTCCATACCTTGAAGCCGCACCACCATCCGTCCGCGCGCCGCCCGCCCGGACCCCAGAGGAGAGCCCCATGGCCGAGAAACTGGACGACATCACCATCGCGTATTCCGATCCCGCCAGCGGCGATGAGTTGGTTCGCGAGCTGGACAAGGCCTTCCTGACGCGCGGCGCCTGGACGACCATCGTCTTCCGCTACCGGGACCGTAGCTCGGGCACGGCCGAGTGGAGCGCCGTGAAGTACCGCATCGCCCGCTACAAGAAGCAGAACGACGTGTTCCGCCAGCAGTCCAAATTCAACATCAGCAGCCCGGAACAGGCCAAGCAGCTGATCGAGATTCTGGGCGGCTGGCTGGAAGTTCTGCCCGAATAGGCGCGCCTCCCGTGCCCGATGCGCCGGACCTGCCTGCCGGGGCGCCCCGCCTGCCCATCCTGCACCAGGCGGCGGACTGGCTGGCCGTGCACAAACCCTCGGGCCTGCACACCCATCCCAGCGCCCTCTCCCCCGCTGAGGATAGCGCCGCCCGCTGGCTGGGCCAGCAGCTGGGCCGGCGGGTCTGGTCCGTGCACCGGCTGGACCGCGGCGCCTCGGGCCTGCTGCTCTTCGCCCTGGAGGCCGGCGCGGCCGGACGCCTGATCCAGGCCTTCCGCGAGCGCCGGGTGGGCAAGCGCTACCTCTGCCTCTGCCGGGGCTGGCCGGCCCGGGACGGCGAGTGGCTGGACGAGGGCCTGATCGAGCGCCCCCTCAAGGACATGGATCCGGCCAGCCAGGAACCCGCCCTGCAGGAGGCCCGCACCGCCTGGCGCTGCCTGGCCCGGGTGGAGGCGCCCTTCCCTTCCGGCCGCGGCGCGCACACCCATCCGGCCACGCGCGTTTCCCTGTTGGAGTGCCGGCCGTCCACCGGGCGCATGCACCAGATCCGCCGCCACTTGGCGGGGATCGGCCATCCCCTGCTGGGAGACGGCGAGCACGGCGACCGCCATCTCAACCGCAGCCTGGCCCGGGAGGTCGGTCTGAGCCGGCTGGCCCTCTGCTGCGTGGAACTGGAGCTGACGGGTGTGACGGCGGGGGAGGACGCCCTGCGCCTGCGCACGCGGCTGGATCCGGACCTGGAGCGCGTGCTGGCGGCCCTGGGTCTGCCCAATCCCATGGCCGAGACCGCCGCGCCGCCGCTCTTCGACGGCGTGCTGCTGAAGCCCGGCAAGGCCTGGCGCCAGCGCGCGGCGCGGCGGGCGGAGCTGGCCCTGGGCACGGCGCAGCCGGCGGCGCTTCGTCCCCTTGAGCCGGCGGCGGAGCAACAGGAAGGGCCCTGCGTCTTGTGCGGCGCGGCGGCCCAACCGTTCCACGCCGAGCAGGGCCGCCGCTGGCGCAGCTGTCCGGACTGCGGGCTGATCCAGCTGGAGCCGGGCCAGCACTTGGACGCCGCCGCGGCGGAGGCGCGCCTGCGCCTGCACCGGAACTCGGGCATGGACGCGGGGTACCGCGACTGGCTGCGGCCGCTGGCCGAGGAGCTGGCGCGGCGCCTGCCGCCGGGCGCCGCCGGCGTGGACCTGGGCTGCGGCCCGGAGCCCGTGCTGGTGGAACTGCTGCGCGCGGCGGGCCTGACGGCCCGGGGCTGGGATCCGCTCTTCCAGCCTGCCGAACCGCCGACGCCCGGTCAGGCCTGGCTCAGCGCCTGCGAGGTCTTCGAACACCTGTCCCGGCCCCTCGAGGAGCTGACGCGCTGGAACGACTGGCTGGCGCCCGGCGGCTGGCTGGCGCTCTCCACGGGTCTGCTGGAGACGGACGCGGCCTTCCCGGGCTGGAGCTACGCGCGCGACCCGGCCCACGTCTGCGTGGCCCGGCCGCGCACGCTGGAGTGGCTGGCGCAGCGCTTCGGCTGGGTTCTGGAGCGCGAGGGGCGGGTGATCCTTTTCCACAAACCGTAGCTGGGGAACTGTTCTCAACACAGAGACACAGAGGCACAGCAACATGATTGGAGAGTACGGGGCGGACATCCACAATCTGCCTGGCTGTGTCTCTGTGTCTCTGTGGTGAATTCCCGACCCCCGCGCCGAAATCAAAGGGGCAGCTCCAGCAGGTGGCCGGCGGGATTGTGGAAATCCGGCGCGGCGGCCGGATGGTCCAGGGCCCAGAACTCGCGCACGCCGTCCCGGCGCATGAGGATGGCGGAGAGGCCCAGGCGCAGGGCGGGTCCGCCGAGCTCGAGCTCGGCGGTCCGCAGGGTGAAGCGGATGGCGAAGTGCCCGGGCACCCGGTGGGTCTTCCAGTCCAGAGCCGCGAGCGCAGGCTCCAGCTGCAGGCCCTCCCGGGGCGCCGAGAAGCGGTAGCAGGCCCAGTGCCCGGCGGGCGCCAGATTGAGTTCGCGGTAGCCGGCGGCGGGCGGCGAGGACAGAAAGGCCTCGAAGCAGGTGGCCTGCCAGAGCCCGTCCAGGCGCCGGGGCGGGTCCACCGGCCGGGGCAGCTCCAGATCCTCCAGCGCGCCCTCCAGCACGTAGCGCACGGTCAGGCGCCCGTTGGCCAGCCGGACGCGGCTGCGCAGCGTGCGCGGCTGGGGCGGCGCGGCGAAAGGCACGAGCCAGCACTCCCGGGTCAGGGTGTCCGGCGCGGCCGGGGTCGCGCGAACCCGCACCTGGCCCATCAGGCGAACTCCAGCAGCAGCGTGCCCTTCTCCACCCCCTGGCCCTCGCGCACGTGCACGGCGGAGATCCGCGCCGCCCGCGGGGCCTTGAGCTCGTTTTCCATTTTCATGGCTTCCACGATCACCAGGCCCTGTCCGCGCAGCACCTCGTCCCCGGGCTGGACCAGCACGCGCACCACGCGGCCGGGCATGGGGACCTCCAGGCGGTGGGCCTGGTCGTCGTCGTCCCCGGCGCCGAACCCGGCGAATCGATGCTCCAGCTCGCTCAGCACGCGGCTCTCCACCTCCCGGCCGTTGACGCGCCAGCGGTGGCCGCCCAGCGCTTCGACGCGGAACAGGCGATCGCCCAGGCGCAGCGAGAGCAGGCCCTCGCCCGGGCAGGCGTCCACACTGCGGATCTCGCCCCCCTCGTGCAGCTGACCGGACTGCGTGTCCCCCACCCAGCCCAGGGCGCGTGCCGCCGGACCCTGCAACCCGACAAAGCGCTTCATGTGAGCCTCCGGTGCTGCAGGCGCCAGGCGCTTTCGCGCTGGCCGCACTCGTGACAATCCAGACCCGTGGAGCGCCGGCGGCGGGTGTGCGAGCAACTCTCCTCCCCGGCCAGACGCTCCAGCAGCCCTGCGGTCTCCACGGCTAGCAGGGCCTCCGGCGGCAGATCGTCCGCCAGCCGCTCGGGCTGGAAGTGGGTGGCGATGAAGCCCGTGTCGTAGCGCCCGGCGCGGAAGACCTCGTGCTCCAGCACCCAGCGGCAGAAGTCCAAGTTGGTGCGCAGTCCGTGCAGGCGGTACTCGCCCAGTGCCCGCAGCATGCGCTCAATGGCCGCTGGCCGGTCCTGGGCCCAGACGCTGAGCTTGGCCAGCAGCGGATCGTAGTGCACGCCCACCTCGCTGCCCTTCTCCACGCCGGAGTCCAGCCGCACGCCCGGCCCTCCCGGCGGCACGTGGCGCGTCACCCGGCCCGTGTCGGGCAGGAAGCCGGCCAGCGGATCCTCGGCGCAGATCCGGCACTCGATGGCGTGCCCGCGCAGCCGCAGGTCGGCCTGGCCCAGCTCCAGCGGCAGGCCCGCGGCGATGCGCAGCTGTTCGCGCACCAGGTCCAGGCCCGAGACCCACTCGGTGACCGGGTGCTCCACCTGCAGGCGCGTGTTCATCTCCAGGAAGTAGAAGTTCTGCCGGCCGTCCACCAGGAACTCGATGGTGCCCGCGTTGACGTAGCCCACCGCCCGGGCCGCGCGCACGGCGGTCTCGCAGAGCGCCTGACGCAGCTCGGCGCTGATGAAGGGGCTAGGGCTCTCCTCCACCACCTTCTGGTGCCGGCGCTGGATGCTGCACTCGCGCTCGCCCACGTGCAACACGTTCCCCCGGCCGTCGGCCAGGATCTGCACCTCCACGTGGTGCGGCTCCTCCAGGTACTTCTCCAGGTAGACGGCGCCGTCGGCGAAGGCCCCCAGCGCCTCGCGGCGCGCGGCCTCCAGGGCGGCGGGAAAGTCCGCCGCGCCCTCCACCCGGCGCATGCCCTTGCCGCCGCCGCCGGCCGCGGCCTTGAGCATCACGGGAAAGCCGATGCCCTCCGCCACGCGGATCGCCTCGGCGGGATCGACGATGGCCGCCTCCGTCCCCGGCACCACGGGCACGCCGGCCCGCAGCATGGCCTGGCGCGCGGCGGTCTTGGAGCCCATCCCCTCGATGACCTCCGCGGGCGGGCCCACGAAGACGATCCCGGCCTGCCCGCAGGCCCGGGCGAAGTCGGCGTTCTCCGAGAGGAAGCCGTAGCCCGGATGGATGGCGTCCACGCCCAGCCGTCGGGCCTCCTCGAGGATCCGCTCGCCGCGCAGGTAGCTCTCGCGGCTGGGGGCCGGTCCCAGGCAGACGGCCTCGTCGGCCTGCTGCACGTGCGGCGCGCCCCGGTCCGCCTCCGAGTGCACGGCCACCGTGGCGATGCCCAGTTCCCGGGCGCTGCGGATCACGCGCAGGGCGATCTCGCCCCGGTTGGCGATCAGGAGTTTGCGGAACATCAGGTCTCCTCGCTTGGGCTCAGTCGGCGACGGGCGCCGGGTCGGCGGGCGTCGGGGCCTCCGCCTGCGGGCGGGCCAGCGGGCGGCTCCAGGCGCGGCGGATCCGGCCCTCCAGCCGCTGCCAGTCCGCGGCGGGAGGCTCGGGCAGTTCCGCGGGATCCCCCGGCCATTCCAGCCGCAGTTCCAGGGCGCCCTGGGCCGCCAGGGCGGCCAATCCGGCGGCCAGTTCGGCGGCCGGGGGCAGGCTCTCCAGCCGCCAAACGCCGCCGTCGTCGCCGTCCAGTTCGGCCCCGGCCGGCAGAGTGCCCGCCAGCTCCGCCGACGCCGTCCGTGTGCGGCGCAGCCGGACCACGGCGCGCGACGGGGTAGGCTGGAAGCCCTGGCCCAGCAGCTCGCGCCCCAGTTCCTCCAGGGGGACCCGCTGACCGGCCAGCGCCTCCTCGCCGATCTCCAGGCGCGTGTGACCCTGGCGCTCGAGGATGTAGGTCACGCGTTCCAGCACGCGGCGCAGCAGGCCGCGCCAGGCGCCGCTCCAGGGCAGCTCCAGCAGCCCGGCACAGACGCCGCCGGGTTCGCGCACGAGCAGCAGGCGGGCCAGCACATTCTCGTCCTCCCGGGCCCACCAGAGCAGGCCCACCGAGCTGGCGCCGGATTGGAACAATGCCTTGAGTTCGTTCAGGCAGGCCTTGCGCCGGGTGGGATTGGGCTCGCAGCGGCTCCAGGCCGGCAGGTCCTCGTGGCGCAGGGAGTGGATTCGCAACTGGGTCATGCGGGCAGGATCTCCTCTTGTTCCACCGCCAGGCCGTCCAGCCGGGCGGGTTCCAGCAGGGCGGGCGAACAGACCACGGCCCGCGTGCGGCCGTCCTCCCGGGACAGCCAGCGTCCGGCCGCGGCGGCCAGCTCCGCCGGCGTGGCGTCCAGCAGCTGGGCGCGGAAGGCGTCGCGCAGCTCGGGACCTGAACCATGCAGCCGGTGCTGGAAACAACGATTGGCGCGTTCGTGGGGCAGCAGGGGCGTGTCCAGCCGGCGCAGGGCCTCGATCTTGGCGCGCCGCAGGTCCTCGGCGCCGATCCGTCCGGCCAGCACCAGACCGCGCACCTCGTCGAAGTCCGCGTAGGTGCCCGCGATGCGCGGATCGCGCCAGGAGAGGAAACTGAAGCAGCGCTGGCTCCAATCGTAGGAGGCCTGGGCGCCGTAGGCCCCGCCCCGGGCGCGGATGCGCTCGTAGAGCGGCAGCTGCATCCAGGTGCCGATCAGGGTCAAGCGCGCCGCGTCGGCCTCGCCCAGCGCGGGGGCCGGCCAGCTCTCGGCCACGAAGGCGCCGTCCACCTCGGTGGTGCAGGCCTGCAGCGTCGCCCGCGGCCCACCCACGGGTCCGGGCTCGCTATCCGGCCCGGCCGGCCGGGCGGGCAGGCTCCCCAAGAAGGAGCGCAGCCCGTCCAGCGCGGGCGGGAAGTTCTCCGCCTCGGCGCAGAGGGAGAGCAGGCGCCCCTCGCCGGCCAGGGCGCGTTCCAGCAGGCCGCGCAGCCGCGCGCCCAGCTCGTCGCGCTCGGCGTCCAGGCCGTGCAGGCGGCGCAGGAAGCCCAGCCCCTCCACCTCGGACTGGATGCGTCCGATGGGCGAGATGCGGTCCTGGGCGACCTGCAGGGCGATGTGCGAGGCCCCGCTGATCACCTGGCTGCGCAGGCTGGACTGGCGCATGCGCAGCAGTTCCTGCAGCCGGCGCACGTCCTGGAGATCCGGGCGCAGCAGCAGGTCCTCGAGCAGGCCCAGCCACTCCGTCGTCCGTCGACTCAGCCCGTGGAAGGCCACGGAGAGCCGGTGCAGGGCGCGGTCGCCCTGGGCGGGCAGGCTGTGGTGCGAACCCAGCGCGATGCCCCCGGTGAGCGAGCGCAGCCGGCGCTCGCTGGCCTCCACGCCCAGGCCCGCGTGGCTCAGGCGGGCCAGCCAGCCCAGCAAGTCCACCAGGGGCAGGTCGGGATCCGTCGCTGAGAGCGGCAGCGAGAGGCGCAGATGGGCCAGGCCGTTGACGGGCTGGTCCTGGAGTAGCAGGCGGCCGCCGGGCAGCGCGATTTCCTCGTGGCGGCAGGTCAGGCCCGTGCGCGGCTGGCGGGCGGGATCCAGCTCAGGCATGCAGGACAGGTCGCCCTCGTCGGCGCGCCAGGCGGCCACGCGTTCGGCCTGGGCCAGCAGGGCCTGGCGTTCCTCTTCCCCCAGTGCGGCCCGGCGGGCCTCCAGGCTGCGGTTCAGACGCATCTCCCGGGCCTCCACGGCGCCGGGTTCGGGCTCCAGTTCGACCAGCAGGCGCTCCGGGTTGTCCAGCAGCCAGCGGCGGATCAGGCCGGGCAGGAAGTCCGGCGCGGCGGCCTCGCGGCGCAAGTCCTCCAGCAGCAGGTCGTTGCGCAGGGTGGCGCTGAGCGAACCGCCGGCCATCCAGTGCGGCAGGCCGAAATAGGAGAGCCCGAGGCCCCAGGGCATGCCCCAGGCCCGGCTCTGCTCGCGGGTCTCCAGTTCGAAGCGGTCCAGGGCGGCGGTCAGGGCGGAGGGTTCCAGGCCCTCCGCGGCCAGCCCGCCCAGGATCTCCAGCACCTTGGCCTCCAGTTCCGGGCCGGCCCCGGGCGCCACGTCCTTCAGGCCGATGCCGAAGGTCAACTGGGAGAAGGAGCTGTCGAAGCCCACCGGGGCCAGGGCCGGGCCCAGGCCGGATTGCAGCAGCGCGTGGTTGAGCGGCGCGGCCAATCCGCCGCAGAGCACGTCGAACAGGAAGCTCAGACGCAGGGACTCGGCCAGGTCCAGCTGGGGGCTCAAGCGCCAGCCCACGGCCGCGTAGCGCGGCGCCTTTCCTCCGGCCAGGGTGGGATAGCCCGCCCGCAGCTGGCGCGGCGCGCCCAGCGGGGGCTGCGGGCCCAGCTCCAGCGCGGGTCCGCCCTCCAGGCCGGCGAAGCACTCGTCCAACCGCTGCAGGGTGGGTGCAAGCGGCAGGCTGCCGAAAGTGACAGTCCAGCTGTTGCCCGGCTGGTAGTGGCGTCGGTGGAAGGCCTTCCACTCCGCGTAGCTCAGCTCGGGGATGGCCTGCGGATCGCCGCCGGACTCGTGCCGGTAGCAGAGGCCGGGCAGCAGCTCGCGCCGGAAGCGCCGGCTGAACTGCGCGTCCGGGCTGGAGAGGGCCGCCTTCATCTCGTTGTAGACCACGCCGCGGATCTCCAGCGGACTGTCCGGATCCTCCGGGCGGCTGAACTCCAGCCGCCAGCCCTCCTGCAAAAAGGCCTCCTCCTCCAGCAACGGGTGGAAGACGGCGTCCAGGTAGCGGGTCAGCAGGTTGTCCCAGTCCTCGGCGTTGGGGGTGGCGAAGGGATAGGCCGTGCGGTCCGGGCTCGTGAAGGCGTTGAGGAAGCTGTTCAGGCTGCGGCCGGTGAGCTGGTTGAACATCTTCACCGGGTAGCGGCGCGAGCCCTCCAGCACCCCGTGCTCGAGGATGTGCGCCACGCCCGTGGAGTCCACGGGCAGGGTGCGCAGGCAGGTGATGAAGGTGTTCTCTTCCAGCTCGTGGCTGATGTGGACGTGCCGGGCGCCGGTGCGCGCGTGGCGCAGCTCCCAGGTGTGGGCCCGGATGTTGGGGGCCTCGGCGTGACACAGGACCGTGTACCCGTGCAGCTCCTGGCCGACCGCCAGCTGGGGATTGCGGGGATCTGACATGCGGGGGATTCCCTAAAAATCGGTGCCCATGGTGAGCACGAATTGCGGGCCGTCGGGGTTGCCGTTCCAGGTGGTGACCCAGGCCCAGTCCATTTTCAGCAGCACCACGCCCAGGTTGACGCGGAAGCCCCAGCCGTAGCTCTGGAGCAGGTCCTCCAGGTGGCCGCGGGAGTCGGTGGCGTTCCAGGAGCCGCCGTGGTCCCAGGCGCCGCCCACGTCGGTGAAGACCACGCCGCGCAGGTTCTGGAAGGCCAGCGTGACGGGCCAGCCCGTCACGAGGTAGCGCAGGATGGGGAAGCGCAGCTCGGCGTTGCCCAGCAGGTAGCGGTCGCCCTCGCGCTGGTAGAGCGCCGCGCCGCGCAGGGGCAGCACGAGTTCGGCGTAGTAGAGCTCCTCGATGTTCGAGCGCAGGTTGTTGTTGCGCTGGTCGTCACTGGAGTGGAAGTAGCGCGTGTTGATCCAATTGCGCGCCCCGCCCAGGAAGAAGCGCTGGGGCGTCTCCCCCGCCGAGAGGCCGCCCGTGGCGCGCAGGGCCAGTTGGACGTCGTTGCTGATCCGCTGGTAGCGGCGCAGGTCCAGGGTCAGGGTGTGGAAGTCGTTGCCCGCGTCCGCCGAGCCCTTGACCGGGAAGCCCCGCGTGTAGTCGGCCGTGCCGCGCCAGCCGTTCACCGGGCTGATCTCCCCCCAGAGCGTGTTGTCGAAGACCCACGAGAGGCCGCTGGTGAGGAAGCGCCCGCGCTGATAGGCCTTGTAGACCGGCTGGTCGTACTGGTCGCTCTGGTAGTTGTTGGCATTGACGCTGTCGCGCTGGACGTAGCTGAAGCGGTTGTCCAGCTGCAGGCGCGTGAAGCGCGAGAGCGGGTAGGAGAGGCTGAGTTCGGCGCCGGAGAGCCCGTCGCGGTAGTAGCGGTCCGGCACCTCGCCGGCCAGGTAGTGTACGTAGCGGAAGGCGCCGCCCAGCACCTGCAGGCGCTGCGCGCTGTACTGGTAGTAGCTGTAGATGTTCGAGAACTCGATGCGGTTGTAGAAGTTGAGATAGCAGTAGATGTGGTGGTTGCCCAGCAGGTCGCTGAACACCAGCTGGCTGACGGCCTGCAGGCCGAACAGGTCGTCGTACTGGGCCGAGGCCTGGGACATGTCCGGGCTGAAGTGGAGCTTGTAGGGCTTGGGCACGTAGCGGCCCTGGGCGTCCACGCGCGGCGCCTCCACCCGGGCCTCAAGCTGGGTGGACTCCTCGGACTTGCGCTGGCCGCGGTTCATCCAGCGCTCATAGGTCTCGCTGCCAAAGGTGGAGAGGTCGCTGAAATCCACCTGCCGCCAGCGCTCGTCCTCCGCCGGGCCGGGCAGCAGTTCCGCCGGGCGGGGCGGCTGCCGGCGCACGTGCAGGCGGTTGAAGGGCAGCTGGTCGTGATCGTCGGCGGGCATGGGCCCCAGCCGCTCCAGGCGGTCGATGTCCTTGTGCAGGAAGATGTCGTAGCCGCCGTTCTCGAAGGAACTGAAGAGCAGCTTGCCCTGGCGGGAGACGGAGGGCTGGAAGACGCCCGTCAGCATGCGCGTGCGCCGTTCGGGAACGGGCGGAGCGCCCGCGTCCGGCCGCGCCTGGGCGTCCAGCGAGTAGAGGTTCCAGGCGCCGCCGGCGTCGCTGACGAAGAAGATCTCTTCGCGGGGCCCCGCAGCCTCCGCCGCGTGCCGCACCCAGACCGGCGTGCGCTTGGCGTAGTGCGAGCGCGTCAGCCGTTCCAGCGGCACGGCCGCGCTGCTGTCCGCCAGCAGGCCGGCCAGCCCGGCGCGGTAGACTTCCAGCGTGCGGTAGCTCTTGCCGGCCATGCCGTCCCGGCCGCTGCGGCTCAGGTCGTCGCCGCGGTCGCTGGTGAACAGCAGCTGGGCGCCGTCCGGGCTGAAGCTGGGGTCGAAATCGCTGTAGCGGTCGGAAGTGAGCCGCCGCAGCTGGCCGCTCACCACCTCGAGCAGCCAGATGTCGCTCTGGCCCTCCTGCTGGGCCACGAAGGCCACCCAGCGCCCGTCGGGACTGAAGGCCGGGCTGAACAGGCCCTGCAGGCCGAAGGACCAACTCCGCTCGATGGAGCCGTCCCGCGCGTCCAGCAGGAAGAGCTCGTCCTCGTCGCCGGCCTTGCTGGCGAAGGCGATGCGCTCGCCGTCCGGAGACCAGGCGATGCCCGGCCGCAGCCAGTGCAGCTCCTCGAACTTGCCGGACTGCTGGCCGCGCAGCAGGCGCCGGGCTTTCTGGGGCTCGGTGATGTGCGCCAGGTAAAGATCGAAGTAGCCCGTGCGGTCGCTCAGGAAGACCATCCGGTCCCCGTCGGGACTGATGGCCGGGCTGTTGTTGATGAAGTTCTCCAGCTCCAGGTGGTCGGTCACCCGGTCGGCGAACTCGCCTGCCCGGACGCGGTCCTGGATCTCGGGCCAGTAGAGCCGGCGCAGGTAGTCCTTCCACTGGCGCGAGAGCTCCTCCACGCCGAAGCCCAGCGTGCTCTCCATCCCGCGCTCCACGCTGCGCGAGCTGCGCACCTTGTGCATCAGCTCGGCGAAGCGCTCACGGCCGAACTCGTCCTCCAGGTAGCAGAAGACGCTCTGGCCGCCCTTGTAGGCCAGGAAGCCGCCCAGGTAGGGGATGTCCGGCAGGTAGCCCGAGACCACGGCGTCGGCCATGAACATATTGGCCTCGCGGTCCCAGCCGCCGCGGCTGGTGTACTCGGCGCAGCCCTCGGCGAACCAGAGGGGGAGGGGAAAGCGGATCGCCCCCTGCAGCACGTTCTCCCCGTAGAACATGGCCAGCTGGAAGGCGTGGTTCAGCTCGTGGTGGATCACGTGCCGGTAGTCCTCCCAAGAGCCCTGGAAGGGCACCACCACGCGGTTCTTGTAGAACTCCGTGAATCCGCCCACGCTCTCGGGGACCACGGAGCCCGTCAGGTTGGTGTTGGAGAAATCGTTGTGGCTCTGGTAGGTGATGATGACGATGCGCTCGCCTTCGGGCAGCTCCCAGTTGTAGTCGAGCTTGAGCAGGTTGTAGGCGCTGTCCGCCGTCTGGGCCGTGAACACCGCCTGCTCGTAGCCGCCCTCGTAGTAGTAGACGTCGAAGTGCCCGGTCTGGATGAAGGACCAGTCCTTGCCGCCGTACTGGACCTTGTTCTGGCCGAAGCCCCAGAGCGGGCCGGCCAGCAACAGGCCGAGCAGGCTCAGCCGGGACAGCCAACCGAGGAGAAGGGGAAAGGCGCGCATGCCCGGTCTTTCGCTGGGCCCGGTCACGCTCCGACCGGGCGGGTGTGGGGCGGCAAGCCAGCCAACGCGAGGCGCCGCAGCTGTTCGTCGGCCTGCTCCCACAGTTGGAGCGGCGCGGCGCTGTTGTCCAGCACGCAGCTGGCCCGGCGGATCTTCTCTGCCTGGGGCCACTGGCGCTCCAGGCGGGCCAACAGCTCCTCCGGCGGCCGGCCCAGCCGGCGGGCGGCCCGTTCCAGGCGCAGGGCGGCCGGAGCCGTCACCACCCAGATCTCGGCGAAGCGCCCGGCCACGCCCCACTCGAAGATCAGCGCAGCGTCCACGAAACAGGCCGGGGCCCGGCAGGCGCCAAGCCCGCTCTCCAGCGCGTCCCAAAGGTAAGGAAAGACCAGCGCGTTCAGCCGCTCCAGCCGGGCCGCCGAAGCAAAGGCCCGCCGTCCCAGCTCGGCCCGGTCCAGGCCCGCCGGACCCTGGATTTCGGCGCCGAACTCGGCCGCCAGGGCGGCCTGGAGGGCGGGATTCTCGTCCACCACCCGGCGCCCGATTTCGTCCGCGTCCAGCACGGGGTGGCCGGCGGCGCGCAGCCAGTCCGCCAGCAGGCTCTTGCCCGAACCGATTCCTCCGGTGATGGCGATGGGCAGGGTCATGTGGGTTTCCGCTGCTGGACAGGGCTTGCTACGACCAGGACTCGCGGGCGGCGGCCGGCCTGCTCCACGTTCCGCGTTCTTGTGAGCACAAAGAGCTAAAGACTCAAAGAAGAGTTGGCAGCTGAAGTGGGCTTTGCGCTCGGGGAGTCAACACAGAGGCACAGAGGCACAGAAACAGAATGGAATGATAGGGGAACCAAGTGCAGTCGGTCTGCTGGTACTACGCGAAGAGGCCCGCCAGCGATTCTCTAAGAGCCTCTGTGTCTCTGTGTCTCTGTGGTGAGAGCTTTCCCCGGGGCTAGATCTCCCGCCGGAGGCGTTTGACGGGGATCCGCAGCTGCTCGCGGTACTTCTGCACCGTGCGCCGGGCCACGTGGTAGCCTTCCTTCTTCAGCAGGTTGGCGATGGTCTGGTCGGAGAGGGGCTTCTTCTTGTCCTCGCCGTCGATGATCGCCTTCAGGCGGTCGCGGATGATCTTGGTGGAGACGTCCTCGCCCGAGTCCGTGGCCAGGCGCTCGCTGAAGAAGTACTTCAGCTCGAAGACGCCCCACTCCGTCTGGACGTACTTGCGGTTGGTCACGCGACTGACGGTGGAGATGTCCATCTCGATGTCCTCCGCCACGTCGCGCAGGATCATCGGGCGGATGGCTTCCTTGCCGTAGCGGAAGAACTCGATCTGCAGCTTGACGATGGAGCGTGTCACACGCAGCATGGTCTCGCGGCGCTGCTGGATGGCGGAGAGGAACCAGCGGGCGCTCTCCACCTTGCGCACCACGAACTCGCGCACGCTCTTCTCCATCTTTTTGCGCGAGCGGATCAGCTCCTCGTAGGCCCGGCTGATGCGCACCGTGGGCATGCTGCCGTCCACCAGGCTGACCACGAAATCCTCCTCCCGGGTGCCGTCCTCCAGCTCGTGCTCCACGCGCTCCACCACCAGGTCGGGGATGATGTAGTTCTCCTTCTCCTTCAGCTCGCCCTGGCCGGGCTTGGGGTTCAGGCGGGCGATGAAGGCGAAGGCGGCGCGGATCTCCTCCAGGCTGCCGCCCAGCAGGCGGGCCAGGTTCTCGTAGCGCTTGCCGCTGAACTCCTCGTAGTGGTCGCGCACGATGCGCAGGGCGATGGGGTTGGCGTGGCCGTTCTCCGCCAGAACCTCCAGCTGCACCAGCAGGCACTCGCGCAGGTTGCGCGCGCAGATGCCGACGGGGTCGTAGCGCTGGATGCGGGCCAGCACGCGCTCCACGCGCTCCACGGGCGCCTCCAGCAGCAGGGCCAGGTAGTCCGTGCCGCACTCCAGGTAGCCCGAGTCGCCCATGTTGCCGATGATCTCCAGCCCCAGCCGCTGGTCCTCGTAGTCCAGGGCCGGGTCCATCTGCATCTGGTCGGCCAGCCGCTCCTGCAGGGTCTGGATCTGGGGCCGGGGGATGTCGAGCAGTTCCTGGGTGGACTGGGAGGCCGGTTCGCGGCCGTAGGGCGTCAGGTTGTCCTCGTTGATGAACTCGTCCCAATTGTCCTCGTCGCTCAGGGCCTCGTCCATCTCGACGTTTTCCTTGGTCTGGTCGTCGTCGGGCTCGTCGTCCTCCTTGCCCGGCTCGCGCAGATCCTCCACCCCCAGCTCGGCCTCGGCGAACTCCAACGCCGGATTCTCCTCCACCTCCAGCTTCAACCGCGCCTCGAGCAGCATCACGGGCAACTGCAGGAGTTCGCTGCGCAGGATCTGCTGGGGAGTCTGCACCATGTCCTGGCGCATGCTCACTTCCTGGCGGAGGTACATCATGGGCGACAGACCCTTTCTACCCTTTGAATCAGGCGGAACCCCGGTCCACGGCCGCGTGCGGGCCTGGAGCAAGGTCCAATGTTGCTGGGTGAATCCCGACACCGGCCGCGCGGGGGGCCGCAGAACCTATCGATTGAGCCGGAAATTGTCACCCAGGTAGACCCGGCGCACCTGCTCATCCTCGGCCAGCTCCTCGGCCGTGCCCGACTTGAGGATCCGGCCCTCGAAGAGCAGATAGGCCCGATCCGTGATGCTCAAGGTCTCGTGGACATTATGATCGGTGATCAGCACCCCGATCTTTCGTCGCTTGAGGTCATGGACGATGGATTGAATGTCACCCACCGCGATGGGATCCACCCCCGCGAAGGGCTCGTCCAGCAGCATGAAGGCCGGGTCGGAGGCCAGCGCCCGGGCGATCTCCACCCGCCGGCGCTCGCCGCCGGACAGGGTGTAGGCCTTGTGGGTCCGCAGGTGCGAGACTCGCAGCTCCTCCAGCAGGCTGTCCAGGCGCTCGTGGCGCTGGCTGCGCTTCAGGGGCATGGTCTCCAGGATGGCCAGCACGTTGTCCTCCACGGAGAGCTTGCGGAAGATGCTCGCCTCCTGGGCCAGGTAGCCCACCCCGGCCCGGGCCCGGCGGAACATGGGCATGCCCGTCACGTCCTTCTCGTCCAGCCAGATCCGGCCCTGGGTCGGCCGGATCATCCCGGTCATCATGTAGAAGGTGGTGGTCTTGCCGGCGCCGTTGGGGCCCAACAGGCCCACGATCTCCCCGGTGCGCACCTCGATGGAGACCCCGCCCACCACCGTGCGGCGGCCGTAGGTCTTCACCAGGTCCGCGCTGCGGAACACGCGCTCGCCCGTCGTCGCAGACTCGCTCATCCACTTCTCCCGCGGGCCACGCCGGCCCGGCCGTTCTAGGGTTGCGTCGCTCCGGCGGGCCGCGGCTCCGGTTGCGGATCCGCGGCCGGCGCCACTGGCGGGGCGCTGATCACGGCGGCTCCCTGGGGCCGCGGAACCTCCGGCGGCGGACCCGCCGGGCTGTCCGTGGCCGCCGCCGCGGCCGGCACCACCGCGGGCAGTGGAGGCGGGGCCGGCGGCTCGGCCAGGGGCACCCAGCGCGCCTCCATGCCGCCGCCCATCTGCACGCTGCGCAGTTTCTGGTCGTCCAGCACCAGCCAGATCCGGGCGGCGTCCGCCACGTTCATGCCGGGCCGGCCGTCCTCGTCCTTCAGGAAGATCACGCTGCGGGCCTGGCCGTCCACGTAGACCGACTCCAGTTTGCCGTCGGTGAAGTCCAGCTCCATCCGCCGGCCCTGCAGCACGTCGCGCAGGCGCGTGGACACGCTGTCCGAGGGGCTGTCCATCAGGGCCGCGCCCTCCACCCAGAGGGAGTCCAGCTCCTTGCGGTCGCGCAGCAGGGCGGTCATGCGCTCGCCTTGGACCCGGCGCTCGCCGCGCGTGAGCACGGGGTTCAGCAGGAAGTCCATGCGCTCGCTCTGTTCCCTCCACAACAAACTGTCGCAGGTGGCCTGGAAGTCGTCCCGGGTCAGGCGCACGTCGCGCCGGGCCATGGCCAGGCTGTCCGAGCTGCGCCACTGGATCTGGCGGGCGTTCAGAACCGTGGGCGGCGTCTCCAGCAGCGTCAGCTCCGGCTGGCGCGTGGCCGTGTAGACGCCGGCCTCGTGGTCCGCGTCCACCTGGCCGGCCTTGAGCTCCACCTTGTGGCGGTGATCGCGGATGCGGGCCTGGACCTGCAGCTCGCCCTGCTTGAGCCCGTTGTGCCAGTTGCCCTTGTCCGCCCAGGCCTCCAGACTGTCGCCCCAGCTGTGGACGTGGCCGCGCGCGCTGACCGTCTCCCGGCGCTCGTCGTAACTGACCTCATCGGCCGTGACCACGCGCTCGCCCTCGACGACCTTCACCTGCTCCGTGCAGACCAGGGTGCCGGCCGCCTGGTCGTAGCGGCCCAGGCCGAAGGTGAAGACGCGGCCGTTGTGCAGCACGCGCACGTGGCCCTCCAGCTCGCGCACCGTGCGGCCGTCCAGCTCGACGGTGCGCATGATGTCCGCCCGGTCCAGCACGATGGCCGAACCCGTTGGCGGCGGCGTCTCGCGCTCCGGGGCGGGCGGGCCCACGGGCGGGGCGGGCCGTTTGGCGCCGGGCGCCCCGACCACCGCGCCGCGGGTCTTGGGCGAGGGTTTGTCGTCGCGCTTGCGCAGGCCGAACAGGCCCTGGGCTCCCAGCAGGCCGGGCACGAGCAGAATGGCCAGCAGCACGTGGAAGCGCCCGGAGCCAAGCCGGCGACTGGGCGTCCGGGGCCTCACGAGGCCTTCCGGGCCGGAGCGGCCGGACGCGGGGCGGGGGCGCGGTGGGTCACGCCCTCGGGGGAGTCGATCTCCCAGTTGCGCAGGTTGCGATCGCTGCGGAAGCCGACGCCGCGCAAGGTGTCGAAGGGCGTGTAGAAGGTGATCCGTTCCTCGGTCTGGATCTTGTGCAGGCGCTGGACCCAATCCAGGCGGCTGGTGATCAGCTTGAAGGGCGGCTTGCGGCGCAGCGCGCCCAGATCGGCGCCCAGCGCGGCGTCCCCCAGCCGGCGTCCCTTGGGATCGGAGGCGGCCAGCACACGCACGTTGCCCTCCGCCGTCAGGTCCTGGCGGTCGCGCCGATAGAGCAGCGAGTCGCAGAGGGTCAGGCTCTCCACCCGGCCCAGGCTGTCCCAACTCACCACCTCGACGGAGTCCCGCATGCGGATCAGCGAGCGGCGGCGCTGCTGCTCCATCCGCCGGGCCGTGATGGCGCCGCGCACCTGTCCGCCTTCCTGCAGCTCCACCCGGGCCTCCAGGAAGACCTGCTCCGGGCGGTTGGCCTGCGCGGCGGGAATGGACTCCGGCACGGGCGCGCCCCCGCAGCCCAGGGCCAGCAGCAGGGCCAGGGCGGTGAGCGAGCGGACTCGCCGCGACTGAGAGCTCAGGGTCACCGGATCCCCAACGCCAGCAGATCGTGCAGGTGCAGGATGCCCACCGGCGCGTCCGCCCCGTCCACCACCACCAGCTGCTGGATTTTGTGCTGGTTCAGCCGGCTCAGGGCCTCCACGGCCAGGCGCCCGCTCTCGATGGTCTTGGGCCGCAGGCTCATCAAGTCGCGAGCCTTGAGCTGGGAGAGATCGACGGAGGTCAACATGTGGCGGCGCAGGTCGCCGTCGGTGATCAGGCCGGTCAGCCGCCCCTCCTCCAGCACCAGGGTGGCGCCGCAGCGGCTGCCCGTGATGCTGACGATCACCTGGGGCAGCGTGGCCTCCAGCCCCACCACGGGCAGTCCGCGGCCCTCGGGCAGCGCGTCGGCCACCGTCAGCAGCAGCTGGCGGCCCAGCGCGCCGGCCGGGTGGAAGAAAGCGAAGTCCTCCTTGGTGAAGCCGCGCCGGGTCATCAGCGAGACGGCCAGCGCGTCGCCGATCACCAGGGCCAGCGTGCTGCTGGTGGTGGGGGCCACGCCGTTGGGGCAGGCCTCCTGCTCGATGGAGGCGTCCAGCAGCACTTCGGCGTGGCGGGCCAGCGGGCTCTGCAGGTCGTGGGTCACGGCGATGACCGGCACGCCGCGCCGCTTGAGGAAAGGCAGCAGCGTGTTGAGTTCGTCTCCGGCGCCGGACTTGGAGATCACCAGCGCGCAGTCGCCGGGCTGGATTAGCCCGAAGTCCCCGTGGGCGCCCTCGATGGGGTGGATGAAGAAGGCGGGCGTCCCGGTGGAGGTCATGGTGGCGGCGATCTTGCGGGCGATGAAGCCCGACTTGCCCAGTCCGCAGACGATCAGGCGCCCGGTGCGCGCCCCGCCCGCCGGCCCCGAGGTGCTGAGGATCAGCTCCACGGCCCGCAGGAAGGAGTCGTCCAGGCGCGTCTCCAGACGCTCCAGGGCCTCGCGTTCGATGCGCACCACCTGACGCAGGATGTCCAACTCGGCCTGTTCGTTCATTGAGTTCCCTCCTGGCCCGCGTCCGGGGCGCTGGCGGCGGGTCCGGCTCCCGCCAGGTAGCGCTGCAGCAGTTCCCCGTGCTGGCCGCGGGCCTTGAGCAATTCGTCCACGAAGTCGCGCACCGCGCCCCGTCCGCCCGGCAGGGCGGACTGGAAGTGGCAGTGGGCGGGCAGCTCCGGCCGGGCGTCCGCCGGACAGGCCGCCAGACCCACCCGGACCAGGAGTGGCAGGTCGATCCAGTCGTCGCCCATGGCCGCGCAGTCCGCGGGCGTCACCCGCGCCGCGGCGCACAACTCCTCCAGGGCCCGCCCCTTGTCCGGCCGCCCCTGCAGCAGGTGTTCGACGCCCAGCTCGCGGGCCCGGCGCTCCACGGCCGCCGAGCGCCGTCCCGTCAGAATGGCCACGCGCAGGCCCGCCGCCCGGGCCAGGGTGATGCCCAGTCCGTCCTGGGCGTGGAAGGCCTTCACGTCGGAGTCGCCGCCGTCCAGGGTGATCCGGCCGTCCGTCAGCACGCCGTCCACGTCCAGGATCAGCAGCTGCAGGGCCCGGGCGCGCCGGCCAAACTCCGCGGGGTCCAGGCGGATCATCCGCAGCTCGCGAAGGGTCCGCTGGCCGCGTCGCGCTCGTCGGCCTCCCGGGCAATCTCGTGCAGGCGCACGCAGTCCCGCAACAGGTCGCCCAGCCGCGAGAGCGGCAGCATGGAGGCCGCGTCGCAGAGGGCGCTGGCCGGGTCGGGGTGGGTCTCCAGGAACAGCACGTCCACGCCCGCGGCCACGCCGGCCCGGGTCAGGTGCGGGATGTACTGGGGTTCGCCGCCCGCCGGATCGGAGCTCGAGACGCCGTACTTGCGCACGGTGTGGGTGGGGTCGAAGACCACGGGATAGCCCAGGCTGCGCATCATGGGCAGGCTGCGCATGTCGGCCACCAGGTTGTGGTAGCCCAGGCAGGTGCCGCGCTCCGTCAGCATGATGTTGCGGTTGCCGCAGGCCTCGAGCTTGCCCACCACGTTCTTCATGTCCAGCGGATGGAGGAACTGGCCCTTCTTGACGTTGACGGCCTTGCCCGTGCGGGCGGCGGCGATCACCAGCTGGCTCTGCATGCAGAGGTAGGCCGGGATCTGCAGCACGTCCAGCACCTCGGCGGCGGGCGCGCACTCCTCGGGCGTGTGCACGTCGGAGAGCACGGGCACGTCGAAGGCCGCGCGCACCTCCTCCAGGACTCTCAGGCCCTCCTCCAGGCCCGGTCCCTGGTAGCTCGTGATGGTGCTGCGGTTGTCCTTGGTGTAGCTGCTCTTGAAGATCAGCGGCAGGCCGAGTTCGTCCGCCAGCCGGCGGGCGTGCTCGGCCACGCGCAGGCAGACCTCGCGGCTCTCGATGACGCAGGGCCCGGCAATCAGGGCCAGGGGGCCGCCGCGGCCGATGGTCAGCTTGCCAACCTGGATGTTGTTCGACATCGCTCATCCCTTCTCCGCGCCTCGCGCGGCCCTTCCGCGCTCGGCGCGGCACGCTCTCGCTCGTCCCGGCGTCTGCCGGGAAACCGTGATTTCCACCTTTCTGCTGGCGCCAGAAAGGTGGAGCCAAAGAGGCGCTTTTTCTCAGCGGCCAGAGTCAGGCCACCTCGCGGTGGCCTTCCGCTGGCCGGCGTTTGGGCTTCCTGAAACCGTGTAGCTGGTTCCGCCTGACGGCGTCACCACCTGGTTCTGGTTCAGCCCTGCGGGCTTCACCTCACGCGACCCAGAACTTCTCTCTTTCTCTCTCTGTGTCTCTGTGTCTCTGTGTCTCTGTGTCTCTGTGGTGAAAAAAGTGGATCGGGCCTACTCCTGGCCGGCCTCGGTCTGCCGCATGCAGGCCTTGACGAATTCCCGGAAGAGCGGGTGCGGACGCATCACGCGGCTCTTCAGCTCCGGGTGGAACTGGCAGCCCAGGTACCAGGGATGCTCCGGCACTTCCACCATCTCCACCAGGTGCTCGTCCGGCGAGAGGCCCGAGAGCAGCAGGCCGCCCTCGCGCAGCAGGTCGCGGTAGCGGTTGTTGACTTCGTAGCGGTGGCGGTGGCGCTCCTGGATGACCTCGCGGCGGTAGGCCTTGAAGGCCTTGCTGCCCGGCTTGAGCACGCAGGGCCAGGCTCCCAGCCGCATGCTGGCGCCCTTGACCTTCACGCCGCGCTGGTCCTGCATCAGGTCCACCACGGGGTAGCGCAGGCGCGGGGCGAACTCGGTGGAGTTGGCGCTCTTCAGCCCGCAGATGTGGCGGGCGAACTCGATCACCAGGACCTGCATGCCCAGGCAGATGCCGAAGTAGGGGATGCCGTTTTCCCGGGCGTGGCGGGCGGCCTGGATCTTGCCCTCGATCCCGCGCTCGCCGAAGCCGCCGGGGATCAGGATCCCGCCCACGCCGGCGAACAGCTCCGCCGCGTTCTCCGCCGTGACCTTCTCCGAGTCCACCCAGCGGATGCGCACTCTGCGCTCCAGCTCGAAGCCCGCGTGATACAAGGCCTCGCTGATGGACTTGTAGGCGTCGGTGAGCCGCACGTACTTGCCGCAAACCGCCACCTCCACCTCGCGGGTCAGCCCGCGGATGGTGCCCACCAGGCGCTCCAGCGGCTCCAGGTCCGCCGGCTGGGCCTTGATCCCCAGCTTGTCCAGCACGTTGTCCGCCAGGCCCTGGCGCTCGTATTCCAGCGGCACCTCGTAGACCGAACCCATGTCCCGGGCGTCGATGACGTCGTCGGCCTGCACGTTGCAGAACAGGCCGATCTTGGCCCGAGCGTCCCGCGGGATGCCCTGGTCGTTGCGGCAGACCAGGATGTCCGGCTGGATGCCGATCTCGCGCAGGCGCATGACGCTGTGCTGGGTGGGCTTGGTCTTCAGTTCACCGGCCATGGGGATGTAAGGCAGCAGGGTCAGGTGGATGAACACGCTGTTGCGCCGCCCGACCTCCAGGGCGAACTGGCGGATGGCCTCCAGGAAGGGCAGGCTCTCGATGTCGCCCACCGTGCCGCCCACCTCCACCAGCACGATGTCCGTGTTCTTCTCGGCCCGCGCCAGCTCAAGGATCCGGCGCTTGATCTCGTCTGTGATGTGCGGGATGACCTGCACGGTGGCGCCCAGGTAGTCGCCGGCGCGCTCGCGGCGGATCACGGCGTCGTAGATCTGCCCCGTGGTGGCGTTGGAGAGCCGGCTGGTGCTGATGTCCAGGAAGCGCTCGTAGTGCCCCAGGTCCAGGTCGGTCTCGGCCCCGTCGTCGGTGACATAGACCTCGCCGTGCTGGTAGGGGCTCATGGTGCCCGGATCCACGTTGATGTAGGGATCCAGCTTGATCACGTTGACCTTGAGGCCCCGCAGCTTGAGCAGGATGCCCAGCGAGGCGATGGTCACGCCCTTGCCCAGCGAGGAGACCACGCCGCCCGTGATGAAGACGAATTTGCAGCCAAGACGCGGAGTGCGGCTCATGGGGGTCCTCAGCGCTGGGCCGCGGGGCCGGCCGTGCCGGCGCGCCGCAGCATGTCCTCCGCCCGCTCCAGGTCCGCGGGTCGGTCCACGCCCAGGGGTTGGTACTCCACGGGCACGGTCTGGATGGGGATGCCGTTCTCCAGCAGGCGCAGCTGTTCCAGCATCTCCAGCTGTTCCAGGTGGCTGCTGAGCGACGAGAAGCGCGCCAGCAGCCCGGCGCGGTAGACGTAGAGTCCCACGTGCTTGCGCCAGAGCTCCAGGGCCGCGCCGCCCTCCCGGTCGAAGGGCACGACGCTGCGGCTGAAGTAGAGCGCCCGGCCCCGGGCGTCCACCACCACCTTGGCCGTGTCCGGGCTGCGCAGCTCGTCCAGGTCCCGGAAGGTGGTCACGGGCGTGGCGCAATCCAGCTGGGGGTCGTCCAGCAACGGGCGGATGGTCGCGTCGATGATCCCGGGCTGCAGCAGTGGCTCGTCGCCCTGGATGTTCACCACGATGGCCGCCGGCACGCGCTGGGCCACCTCGGCCAGCCGATCCGTGCCGCTGGCGTGATCGGCACGGGTGAGCAGAACCTCGGCCCCGAACGTTTCTGCGGCCTGGCGGATGCGCTCGTCGTCGGTGGCCACCAGCAGGCGGTCCAGCAGGCGGGCCTGGCGGGCGGCCTCCCAGACCCACTGCAGCATGGGTTTGCCCTGCAGCAGGGCCAGCGGTTTGCCCGGGAACCGGCTGGAGGCCCAGCGGGCCGGGATCACTCCCAAGACTCCGATCACGCCCACTCCCTGAGACTGCCCAGGCCTACACACGAAGCGCCGCGGGTGGCCGCGGCGCTTGCCGATCCAATGTCATGAACGCAGGCTAGAAAATCTCGGTGGGATGCAGCTCGGACAGGCTGGGCGCCAGTCCCCGGCGGATGGCCAGGCCGCTGGCCGCGCAGTCCACCAGCTGCAGGCCCTGGGGGCTCTTGCAGGCCACCACGGGGGCGTGGGGATTCCGGCGCGAACTGACCCGGCCCCGCAGCCCGTTCTCCAGCTCCACGGGCGATCCCAGCGGCCAGGGACCCAGCGCGCGGGTGAAATCCATCACCAGTTCCGGGTGGAATTCGCGGCCGGCCCAGCCCTGCATCAGGTTCAGGGCCGCCACCGGGGAAAGCGCCCGCCGGTAGCTGATGCCGTGGGTCAGGCGATCGTAGGTGTCGCAGATGGCCACCAGCTCCGCCAGGGGATGGACGTCCGTGCCGTTCAGACCCTGGGGGAAACCGTTGCCGTTGATGCGCTCGTGGTGCTCGCCCACCGCGCGGCGCACCTCGCCGGGCACGCCGGGCAGGCCGCTCAGGATCTCCACGCCGAAATCGGGATGGTCGCGGTACTGGTCGGCGGTCTCGTCCAGCTCGTGCTGGGTCAGCTGGTCGGTGGACAGGCAATGCATGAGGCCCACGTCGTGCAAGAGGGCTCCCAGAGCCACGCGCCGTAGTTCCTCGTCCCCGGAGTCCGGCCGGCGGAACAGGGAGACGCGCAGGGCCAGGCTGGCCACGTTGCGGCTGTGGCGGAACACGGCGGGCAGCGCCTCGCGCAGCAGGGCCAGCACGTCCAGCAGCTCCGGATCCTCGCGCCCCATCCGGGCCAGCTCTTCACCCTGGGATTCCAGCGGGGCCAGGTCGGGCTTGCCCGAGGCCTGGACGGAGCGGAACACCTCCAGCAGGTCCTGTTCGGCCGCGGCCTCCCGGGGCCGGGCCTCGTCCACGGCCAGGCGCAGCTCCAGGGTGCGCCGGCGTAGTTCGGGCGCGCACTCCGCGACTAGGCCCTCGCGGACGGAATCCGGCGTGACGGCCACGGCGGCCATGCCCGTCTCCCGCAGGCGGTTCAACTGCCAATCGCTGGAGATCACCTGATCCCGGGCGTAGAGCAGCAGCGAGTGCCCGTCGGTGGTGGTTTCGTAGACATCCGCAGCCAGGCGGCTGCCCAGCTTCAGCTGATCCACTCGAATGTGTTGGGCCATGACGTACACACTCACCATGCTTCCGGTTCTGGGGGGGCCGGGAGTCGGACGGCCTCGAGGGGACGGGTCAGCGCCCCGCCGGGGCCGGCACCACCTACAAGCGAACTTCGCGGTTGGTCCGGCCGAAATTGACGCCCATGCGCTCGGCGTAGCGGACCGTCTGCCCCTCAGGATCCACGTTCTTTTCGCGCCCTACCACCTCGCTGAAGGGGCGGGCGATGATCTCGCCTCCTTCCAGCACGGCCAGGTGGTTGAAGCGACCCTTGGCGATCATCCCGGCGGCCTTCACACCGAACTTCGTGGCCAGGATGCGATCGAAGGCGATGGGCGAGCCCCCGCGCTGGATGTGGCCCAGCGTCGTGGAGCGGCACTCCAGTCCGGTCTGCTCATGGATCTTATCGGCAAGCCAATCGCCAATTCCACCCAATCGCTCATTTGCGTAAGTGCCTTCGCTGGCGCAGCGCATCACGTGCAGGTCACCGGCCTTCTCCCGGGCGCCCTCGGCCACCACGATGATCGAGAAGCTGGCGCCGCGCCGGTTGCGCTTGAGCACGGCGTCCACCACTTCGCTCATCTCGAAGGGGATCTCGGGGATCAGGATGATGTCCGCGTCGCCGGCGATCCCGGCCATCAGGGCGATCCAGCCCGCGTAGCGGCCCATCAACTCCAGGATCATCACGCGGTGATGGCTGGCCGCCGTGGTCTGCAGGCGATCCAGGGCCTCCATGGCCGTCTGGACGGCGGTGTGGAAGCCGAAGGTCAGCTCGGTGCCCGCCAGGTCGTTGTCGATGGTCTTGGGCACGCCCACCACGGGGATGCCGCGCTCGCCCAGGTCCGCGGCGATTTTCATGGTGCCCTCGCCGCCGATGCAGACCAGGGCGTCCAGTCCCAGGTAGCGGAAATTCTTGACCATCTGGGGGCGCAGGTCCTCCTCCACGGCCTGGCCGTCCTTCACCACGCTGCGCTGGAAGGGATTGCCGTGGGAGGCCGCGCCCAGGATGGTGCCGCCGCGGGGCAGCAGGCCGCGCACGGCCTCCAGGGTCAGCGGGATGGTCTTGGCCGTGTCCACCAGGCCTTCCAGCCCGTTCAACAGACCCACCACCTCCCAGCGGTACTTGAGGATGGCGGCCTTGGTGAAGCCGCGGATGACGGCGTTCAGCCCCGGGGCGTCGCCGCCGCTGGTGGAAATGGCGATGCGATGGATGTCGGGCAGGCTCTGGGCAGGCACAATGGGCTCCTTTGCTTGATGCGGCTCGAAGGTAAGGAACTGTTCTCTCCCATTCCTTTTTCGCGGGAGGGTCCGCCGCCCGCCGCCGGCCCGGAGCGCCCGCGGGGGCGCCTCGTTTGCCAAAGCCCACGGTCGGCGATAGATTGCCAGCGTTTGCCACGGAAAGGCCCCGCATGTACCTGCCCAACCGGCTGCGCCCACGCCGCCTGATCACCCGGGAAGTCCGGGTGGGCGAGCTGGGAATCGGAGCGCAGCATCCCATTCGCGTCCAGTCCATGACCACCACACCTACCCAGGATGTGGCCGCCACGGTGGCCCAGACCCTGCGGCTGGCCCAGGCGGGCTGCGAACTGGTGCGCATCACGGCGCCCACGGTGGCCGACGCCCAGGCCCTGGGCGAGATCCGGCGCGAGCTGAAGCGCCAGAACTGCCGCGTGCCGCTCTGCGCGGACATCCACTTCAGTCCGCGCGCAGCCCTGGAAGCGGCCCGGCACGTGGAAAAGATCCGGATCAACCCGGGCAATTTCTCCGGCCGGCCCGGCCGCGAGGAACGCACGGGCACGGAGGCGGCCTTCGAGGAGCGCGAATTCGAGCAGGGCCGCCAGGAGGCCCGCAAGGCCTTTCTGCCGCTGCTCCGGCTGCTCAAGCAGGAAGGCCGCGCCCTGCGGATCGGCGTCAACCACGGCAGCCTGTCCCAGCGGATGGTCTACCGCCACGGCGACACCACCGCGGGCATGGTGGAGAGCGCGCTGGAGTACCTGGACTTCTGCCGCGAGGAGAACTTCCACGACGTCATCCTCTCCATGAAGGCCTCCAACGTCCGCGTGATGATCTACGCCTACCGTGAACTGGTGGAGCAGCTGCGCGAGCGCGAGCTGAGCTATCCCCTGCACCTGGGCGTCACCGAGGCCGGCGGCGGGATCGAGGGCATCCTCAAGAGCGCCCAGGGCATCGGCGCGCTGCTGGAGGACGGCCTGGGCGACACCATCCGCGTCTCGCTGACGGATCCGCCGGAGATGGAGATCGCCCCGGCCCGGGCCCTGGCGGAGCGCTACTCGCGCCCGCTGCCCGACAGCCGGCTGGACTTCCCCGAGTGCGGCCACGACTGGCTGAGCTGGAGTCCGCGGCCCACGCACCTGACGGGCGACCGCGGCAGCCGCTTCCGCACCGGAGGCGGGGCTGTCTTCCCGGTCACCCTCTCCGAGGCCGCCCAGGACGTGCCC
Source organism: Candidatus Delongbacteria bacterium (assembly GCA_041675285.1). Taxonomy (NCBI): domain Bacteria; phylum Candidatus Delongiibacteriota; species Candidatus Delongbacteria bacterium. The sequence continues at coordinate 361,252 of JBAYTZ010000001.1, read as the reverse complement.
GGGCTCTCCCCGCTGCTCGCGCAACTGCCCGACGCCGACAGCTACCTGCCGCGCACGCCCGGCGAGGCCGCCCCGGCCTGCCGGCGGGCGGGCGGACGCCCGGTGACCCTCTACCGCTCCGACGTGGTGGAGAGCAACGTGGTGCGGCGGATCATCCCGGTGGAGGTCATCCAGGACGACGTCTCCAGCTGGGCGCCCGTGGTCCAGGACGTGGACGAGATCCTGCAGTTCCACATCACCACGCGCCAGCTGCCGCAGATCCACAGCCTGGTGCGCTACATCCACGAGCACTTCCCGGCCGGACGCACGGTGCTCTCCATCGAGAGCGAGTTCCCCGTCACGGCCTACCGCCTGCTGGACCTGGCCCTGCGCAAACTGGGCAGCCGGTTGCCGCTGGACTTCTTCGCCGGTCGCGAGCAGTGCAAGGACCCGCTGGCCCTGGCGGCCATCCTGGGCTCGCTGTTGGCCGACGGCCTGATCCACAGCCTGACCCTGGAAGGCGACGTGGCCATGACGGGCAGCCGGCTGTTCGCCTTCACCGTGCTGCAGGGCGCCGGCGCGCGCCTGTTCGCCACGGAGTACGTCTCCTGCCCGGGCTGCGGGCGCACGCTCTTCGAGCTGGACGGGACCACGGCCCGCATCCAGGCGGCCACCAGCCACCTCAAGGGGCTGAAGATCGCCGTGATGGGTTGCATCGTGAATGGTCCGGGGGAGATGGCGGACGCCGACTTCGGCTACGTGGGCAGCGCGCCGGGCAAGATCGACCTCTATGTGGGCCGGGACGTGGTGCAGAAGAACGTGCCCCAGGCGGAGGCCGTGGACCAGTTGGTGGCCCTCATCCGCGAGCAGGGCCGCTGGGTCGAACCCTGAGCCGCTTCGGGGAATCACCACAGAGACACAGAGTCACAGAGAAAGAGTTGGATGTAGAAGAGCGGCACGAGGACTGCCTCGCTGTATTCTCTACTCCAATTCTTCCTGTCTCTGTGCCTCTGTGTCTCTGTGTTACAAGTTCCCACCCCTAGTAGCCCAGCGCGGAACCCAGCTGGAAGACGAGGAAGGTCAGGATCCAGGCCAGGGCCGTCAGACCCAGCAACTGGAACCAGGCCCAGCGCTGGCCGCCGGCCTCCCGGGCCGTGACGGCGAAGGTGCTCATGCAGGGCGTGGAGATCAGCGCGAACAGCATGATGCAGAAGCCTACAAGAGGCGTGTAGCGGCTGCGCAGCTCGTGGCGCAGGCTCTCGGAGCCCTCGGCCGTCTCCCCCAGCGCATAGACCACGCCCAACTGGGCCACGAACAACTCCTTGGCGGCGAAGGCGCCCAGCAGGCTGCTGGAGATGCGCCAGTCGAAGCCCAGCGGCGCCATCACGGGCTCCAGGGCCTGCCCCACCCGCCCCAGCAGCGACGCGCGCAGATCCTCCTCCGCCCGCTGGTTGTCCAGCACCTGCACGCGGGCCGCGTCCCCGGCGGCGCGGGCGGCGGCCAGCTCGGCCTGGCGGGCCGCGTCGTGGCGGGCGGGCGGCCAGGAGGCCATGGCCCAGAGCAGGACCGAGACGCCCAGGATCAACGTGCCGGCCTTGCGCAGGTAGAGCCAGGCCCGCAGGCGGACCTGCGCCCCCAGGCTCTTCCAGGTGGGCAGCTTGTAGGGCGGCAACTCCATCACGAAGGGGCTCTCCTCGCCCTTGAGCACGGAGATGCGCAGCAGCTTGGCCATGCCCACCGCCAGCAGCACGCCGATGGCGTAGATCAGGAAGAGCATGCGGGCGTGCAGGTGCGCCGGGAAGAAGGCCGGGATGATCAGCAGGTAGATGGGCAGCCGCGCGCCGCAACTCATCAGCGGCAGGACCAGCATGGTCAGCAGGCGGTCGCGCTGGTTCTCCAGCACGCGCGTGCCCATGATGCCCGGGATGCTGCAGCCGAAGCCCGTCAAGAGCGGGATGAAGCTCTTGCCGTGGAGGCCGATGCGCTGCATCAGACGGTCCATCAGGAAGGCCGCCCGGGCCATGTAGCCCGTGTCCTCCATCAGGGTCAGGCCCAGGAAGAGCAGCACGATGTTGGGCAGGAAGATCAACACGCCGCCCACCCCGCCCAGGACGCCGTCCAGCACCAGGCTCTTGAGCAGCGGCGCCTGCCAGGGCCAGTGGCCGTCCACCCAGGCCGCCAGCGCGCCGAAGCCCGTCTCCATCCAGCCCATGGGCAGTTCGCCCAGACTGAAGGTCAGCTGGAAGATCAGGTACATGAAAAAGAGGAAGATGGGCAGGCCCAGCCAGCGGTGCAGCAGCAGCTGGTCGGTGAGGTCGCTGCGATGACGGCGGGCCGGGTCGGGACCCACGGGCCGGCAGGCCTCGATCAGGCTCTGGATGAACTCGTGGCGGCGGGCCGCCAAGGTCAGCTCCACGCGCTGGCCGCTCTCGCGCTCGATGCGGGCCTGCCAGGCGGCGATCCGCTCCAGCAGATCGGCGGAGTCCGGCAGCCGGCGGGCCACCTCCTCCCGCGCGCGCGCCTCGCCCTCCAGCAGGCGCAGGGACAGCCAGCGCCGGGGCAGACCGTCCAGGCGGGCCAGTCCGGCGCCAATCTCCGCCAGGGCCTCCTCCACCAGGGGACCGAAGTCCACCTGCGCGGCGCCCGCCAGCGCCGCCGGGCCGGCTTCCAGGGCCGCGGCCACCGCCGCCTTCAGCCGCTCCAGGCCCCGCGCCTGGTGGCCGGCCACGGCCACCACGGGCAGGCCCAGCCGGCGACCCAGTTCCTCCAGGTCCAGCCGCTGGCCGCGCCGCCAGGCCACGTCCAGCATGTTGGCGGCCAGCACCAGGGGCAGGCCCAGCTCCAGCAGCTGGGTGGCCAGGTAGAGATTGCGCTGCAGGTTGGAGGCGTCCAGCACGTCCACCACCAGATCCGGCCGCTCCTCCACAAGCACGTCCCGGGCGACGATCTCCTCAATGGAGTAGGCGGAGAGGCTGTAGGTGCCGGGCAGGTCCAGCACGGCCCAACTCCAAGAACCGAAGCGGCAGCGGCCTTCCTTGCGCTCCACGGTCACGCCGGGAAAGTTGGCCACATGCTGGGTGGAACCGGTCAGGCCATTGAAGACGGAGGTTTTGCCGGAATTGGGATTGCCCGCCAGGGCCACAACAGCGCTGCGGGCGGGACCGCGGGGCGGGACGGAGAGCGGAGCGGTCTCCGGCGCTTCCTGCAGATAGTGACAGGGCTCCGTGGCGCTCCGGGTCAGGGCGCCCAGCCACTCCGGCCAGTTCACCGTGGGGTCCGCTCACAGCGGGCGGCGAGGTCGCAGCCCGCGCAGCCTCCGCAGTCACGCTTGCCGTCCGCGCGCACCGCCACGGGCGAGGGTTCCGTCAGGCCGCGCCGTACCAGCCAGAGGGCCCCCAGCAGGGCCGCGGCGATCAGCAGGCTCTCGGGTTCAAACATGATGCTCCAGCGGGCGCACCTGCACGCGCAGCGCCTCGGCCTTGCGCAGGGACAGGTGGTAGCCCATGACTTGCAGTTCCAGGGGATCCCCCAACGGCGCCACGCGCAGCATCCGCACGTGCTGGCCCGGCACGACGCCCATGTCCGCCATCCGACGCGCGATGGCGCCCTCGCCGGACACCGTCAGGATCAGAGCTTCTTCGCCGGGCTTCAACGCCGCCAGAGTCATGTCGTCCCCGCTTCTTTGGTGCGCCAAACATAGTGTCTATCGACCTGATCTTCTATGGTCTTTAGAAAAAACTGGCAAGAATTTAACGCAAGAACCCGCCCGGACCAGGGCCCGGCGCGGGTTCTGCTCATCCTTTGTTCCGAAAATCCACCAAGCAACAAGCTCCAGCTCGGCTCCTCCGGCGCTGGTGGTGACCAAGGGGCTGTTAAGGTCGAACCGCCGACACCAGCGAAATCTCCTCCAGGCGGCGCTGCCAGGTGACGGCCTCGCCCCAGCCGGGCCAACAGGCCAGGGCCCGCTGGCAGGCGGCGCGCGCCAACTCGGGTTGGCCCAATCCGGCGTAGGCCTGGGAGAGCAGGAGGTGGCTGCGGGCGGCGTCCCGACTCTGGCTGGCCAGCCAGTCCGGCACCCAGGCGGCGAAGGGCGCCAGATCCGCCGGGGTCAGGGGCCGTCGGCTCAAGCGGACCAGCGGAGCTTCGCCGCCCAGACTGTCCGCGGGCAAGCGGCGCTTCAGCATGCCCTCAAAGAGTCCGTCCAGCGACGACTCCAGCGCCAGGGAGCGCTCCAGCAGGGGCAGGGCCTCGGCGGGCCGCCCATCCTTCAGCAGCAGACGGCCTGCCTGACGCAGAACCGCCGCGGGGTAGGCCGCGTCGTCCGCGCTGCGCAGGAACCAGTCCGCCGCCGCGGCGCGCCGTCCGCGCAGTTCATTCAGGGTGCCCAGATGCAGGGCGGTGATCTCCCGGTTGGCGGGATTGTCCCGCAGGCACTGCAACAACAGAGTCTCGGCCTCGTCGAGCCGTCCCAGCTTCAGCAGCGCGATGCCCAGGTTGCCCCGGGTGTCGGTCTGCTCGGGATGGAGCGTCAGCGCCCGCTGATAGATCCGGGCGGCCAACTCCCACTGCTGCCGTCGCAGGGCCTGGTCTCCCAGGCTCTTGTAGTCCCGGGCCTCGGTCAGGCGGCCGGGCTCCACCCAGTCCATGAACCAGCCGGGCTCCAACCAGGAGAGCAGGCCCAGCGAGCCCGCCGCCAGCCAGCAGGCCAGGATGAAGCGTCCGATGAGTCGGTCCAGCGCGCCCATGCGGGCCGCCGGGCGGGCAGGGGGTTCGTGTTTCAGCATGAGACGTGCACCACGAAGGTCACCCGCCGGCCCTCGTCCTTCAACCGGTTGAAGACGGCGCAGGCCTGGGGCGTGGGCAGCACGATCAATTGCACGGCCCGCTCCAGCTCCAGGCCGGGCAGGAACTGCACGGGCAAGCCCTCGGGAAAGCCCAGTCCGCCCTGGCCCGTGAACCCGCTGCCGATGAGCAGGATGTCCGCGGGCAGTCGCAAGAGGGTCTGTTGGTCGCGGGTGCCGAAGGCGTGCTTCTTGTCCACCAGCCGAAAGCCGCCGTCCGGCCGGATCAGCACGTCGAAGGCCGGCAGGGGCAGCCCGCTGTACACGATCCAGTGGCGTCCGCAGGCTTGGATGCGATCCCGGGGCTGCAGGAGGTGGCTGGCCCCCAGTCCCAACGCGCCCAGCGATAGCAATCCACCCAACAGGACCCGCCAGCCGGGCCGACCCAGGCCGTGTACCAGCAGGACGGCGCCGCCGGTCAGTCCCAGCCAGCCCAGCAGGGCCCAGGGCAGGTAGCGCAGGTCGGTCAGCAGCGAGCCCACGCCCAACAGCAGCCAGGCCGCGCCCAGGTTGAGCGCCAGTTGGGGCACGGCGGCCTGGCGGTAGTCACGCCAGCGGGGGCGCCAGGGCCGCCAACCTTCCCGCGCCAGCGCGGGCCAGGCCTGGTGGACGGTCACGGCCCCCAGCCCGATGGCCGCGCCCCAGGCGTCCTTGCCGATGTCCCCCACGTCGAAGATCCGGCTGCTGATGAAGACCTGGATCGTCTCGTCGCAGGCCGAGAGGAGCAGGGCCGCCCCCAGTCCGGGCAGCGCGGCCAGATGCGCGGGACGGCCCCGGCGCACGTGCCAGCGCCAGAACAGGCCGGCGAAGATCAGGTAGGCCAGGGTGTGCCAGTTCTGCTGCAGGTCGGTGGGCAGATGGCCGAAGTAGTAGTCGGCCACCTGGTGTCCCGCCGCCCAGAGCGCCAGCACTCCCGCCAGCACGGCCAGGCTGCGCGGCCTGAGCTGCCGGCGCAGCAACCAGGCGCTTGCGCCCGCGGCCAGCAAGGCCAGCCACGGCATGAGCAGGAACTCCCCGTCCCCGCCGGGCAGGGGAGTGCGGGAGAGCTCGCCGATGGCCTGCTGCAGGTAGGCCCGCAACAGCAGGAAGGGAGTCACGATCAACAACAGCGCGTATGCCGCAAGCTGCGGACCCGGACGGGTCCACAAGGGCAGGGGTGTCTGCATGATGTCTCGCTGGTAGGGGTGTGTGACGGCGGTAAGTGAAGGAAGTCCTGTCAGGAATTCAACAGGAAAGTGGCCGGGGTCAAGAGAGAGCCGACGGGCGGGGGCGCGTCAGTGGCCTGAGGCGCGTCAGCGGCCGGGTACGTAGTCCGTCATCGTGGCGCTGATGGCCCCGATGAAGATCTTGGATTTCATTTTCACCGGAATGCGGCGCTCGTCCGCGGTCACCCAGATGAAAACCTCGCCCTTGGCCTTGAAGAGGCCCTCGCCCAGCAGGATGGGTTGGATCTTGAAGCAGTCCCGCGTGCCGCCCTTGAGCTTGACCTTTTCCTTGGCCAGCACCTTGATGGCCAGGCGGTAGGCCTTCAGGTCGTCCACGGCTTCGACTTCGAGGACCTTGCCCACGGACAGCGGCTGGGCGCGCACCCAGTAAAAGGCGGAGAGCACGTCCTGAACGTGCCCGCGGATGAACAGGGTGTCCACCGCCGCGCCGTCCTTCTGCTTGATGATCATGTTCCGTTCCGGCAGGATGGCGTAGTCCCGCACCTTGCGGTAGGTCCCCTCGCGCAGGTTCTTGTGCAGCCCGCGGCTGAACAGGCCCTGGCAGTCCATCCAGGTCAGGACCTTGTCCTTGACCGGGTAGAGCTTGCCCAGCACCTCGTTGGACTGGGCCTGGCTCTGGATCCGCCAGCAGAGGTGGCCGTTGACGCGCACCGTGTCCTGCACCGTGAGCGAGCTGGTGCCGGCGTTGACCAGGCCCCAGTCCACGCTGAAGGTGATCCGCTCGCCCACGGAAAAGGGCACGGGCGCCAGCTTGGGGGCCCGGCACGCCGCCGCCGGCCCGCCGGGCAGGCCGGGCAGGCTGAGCAGAATCAGCAGACCCAGGCCGAGGATCAGGTGGAGGGGCGGGCTCAGTCGCTTCATCGGGCCTCCAGCAGGGCGGCCAATCGCGGGCCGGTCAGCGCGCCTTCCCGCAGCAGCCGGGGCGGATCCGTGCGCAGGTCCAGCACCGTGCTCTCCTGGCCCAGCGGGCACTCCCCCGGCCAGACGCCGGCCGTTTGGCAGCGCAACGCGGGATCCACCTCGTCCAGGCGGCGCGGAGTGGGCTGACCCGAGCGGTTGGCGGAACTCAGGGCCACGGGCCAGGGCAGCCGCGCGAACAAGGCGGAACAGGGGCAGGGGCCGGGCAGGCGCAGGCCGACGGAGACGCCCCAAGCCGGCCAGTGGCGGCCCAGTCGCTCCGACCCCGCCAGCACCACGGTCAGCGGACCGGGCAGCAGGCGGCCCAGCCGCTCCCACTGAGGCGCTGGGGGATCCAGCCACTCGCGGACCTGCTCCAGGTCCCGGAAGGCCAACGACAGGGTCTTGTCCAGCGGACGCCCTTTCAGTTCATAAAGAGCTTGCAAGGCCGCCGGCTCGTCGGCCCGCACCGCCAGCCCGGGAACCGTGTCCACGGGCAAGAGCAGCACCCCGCCGCACTCCAGGGCGGCCAGGGCAGATGAAAGCTCGAGGGCGGGAGCGTGACTCATCGGGCGGCGGGTGGTCCGTCAGGACTTCTTTTCGGGCGGTTCCGCCGGCGGGTCGATGTCCTTCTTCAAGGTGTCCAGTTCGCCCCGCATGCCCTTCTTGAACTCGCCAATGGCCGAACCCATGCTCCGCGCCACTTCGGGAATCCGCTTGGCCCCGAAGAGCAGGGTGATCACCAGCACGATGAGGATCCCCTCACCCCAACCAATTCCCATCATCATGACCTCCTAGGCCTTGCGACCCTCTTCCAGAATCGCGCGCAGCTCGCCCTCGTCGCGCGCCTCCAGCAGGCGCTGGCGGAATTCGGCGGACTTGAGCAGGGTGGACAACTTGGCCACCAGCTTCAGGTACTGGGTGATGCAATGCTCCGGAACCCCGAAGAGGAAGAACAGGCGGGCCGGGCCGTCGGCGGCACCGAAATCGATCGGCTCCCGGCTGCGGCCCACCACCAGCACAATCTCCTCCACGGCCGCGCTGCGCGCGTGGGGCAGGGCGCAGCCGTACTCAAGGCCCGTTGGCGTTTCCAGTTCACGGCGGATCAGTTGGCGCGTGAAGGATTCCAGATCCACCACGTCCGGACAGTCGGCCAGACTGGCCGCCATGGTCCGGATCAGGCTGGTGCGATCCGGGCACTCCATGTCCAGGATCACGGCATGTGCCTGGGGAAACGTATAGGACATAAGCTCAATCCATCCTCGGCCACTCGGGGCGACGGTTTGGACCCACTTCCGACAAGGCGCCGCCGCCGACCGGCGGCGAGGCCGAAAAGTAGGATACGCGCCCCGGCGGCCCAAGACAAGTCGGTGCGCTGCGGCGGGACTTCTTCGCATTTTTCCTGCCCAAGGCATTGACTTTGCCTGCTGGCTGGGCTAGATTTGTCGCTTCGCGCCGGGGTGGCGGAATTGGTAGACGCGCACGTTTCAGGTGCGTGTGTCCTTTTGGACATGCGGGTTCAAGTCCCGCCCCCGGTATTTTGGTTGAAGCAACGGGAAGAAGTCATGGCGCATCACAAGTCCTGCATCAAGCGGATCCGTACCAGTGGCGAAGCCAACGAGCGCAATCGGCAGTATCGCTCCCGCATGCGCACGGAGATCAAGAAGCTTCGGGCACTGACGGGGCGTGAGGAAGCCGAGAGTCAGTTGCGTCAGGTCACCAGCCTGCTCGATCGTCTGGTGATCAAGGGCGTGATCAAGACCAACTCGGCCTCCAATCGCAAGTCGGCCTTGACGCGCTTGGTGAACGCGCTCTGATCCCGGCTTCACCGGTTCTGAAAGGGCCGTCCCTCGGGACGGCCCTTTTCGTATGGTCCGAAGGAGTCCGTTTGGCGCGCGCCGGCCTTTGTCCGGCCCGCCGCCCGGCTCAGCGCCGGTGGAACACCGGGCCCTGGGGCGTGTCCTTCACCACCCAGCCCAGGGACTCGATCTCCAGCCGCAGGCGGTCCGCCGCCGGGAAGTCCCGGGACTGCTTGGCCGCCGCGCGCTGGGCCACCAGCTCCGCCACCCGCCCCTCCGCGGACTCGTCCTGCTCCTCGCGCAACACATCCAGCAGGCCGTCCACCCGGCCCAGCCAGGCCTGCAGCAGCTGCAATTCGCCCGCGTCCGGGCTGCCGGAATCCAGCAGGGCGTTGACCTCGCGCACCCAGGTGAAGAGGTGACCCAGCGCGCCGGCCAGATTCAGGTCGTCGTCCAGGGCCTCGGTGAACTCGCTCTCGCAGGTCGCGGTCAGGTGGCGGGCCTTGTCGCCGCTGCCCGGGCCGGCGGGCGTCCGCCCCAGCCGGGCATTCAGGTCGCGCAGGCGGCGCACGGCCTGGGCGCTGGCCTCGATCCCCTCGAAGGAGAAGTTCAGCTGGGCCCGGTAGTGCACGGAGAGCAGCGTGTAGCGGATGGCCACCGGATCCAGGCCCTTCTCCAGCAGGTCGCGCAGGGTGTAGAAGTTGCCCAGGCTCTTGGACATCTTCTTGCCCTCCACCAGCAGGAACTCGCTGTGCAGCCAGGTGGAGGCGAAGGGCCCGCCCGTGGCGCAGCAGCTCTGGGCGATCTCGTTCTCGTGGTGCGGGAAGCGGTTGTCCACGCCGCCGGTGTGGATGTCGAACTGCTCGCCCAGGTACTTCATGCTCATGGCCGAGCACTCGATGTGCCAGCCCGGCCGCCCCTTGCCCAGCTCGGTCTCCCAGAAAACCGGCCCGTCCTCCGGGGTCCAGGCCTTCCAGAGGGCGAAGTCCCGCACATCCTCCTTCTCGTACTCGTCGTTGTCCACCCGCCCGCTGGTGCGCATCTGGTCCGGGTTGAGATTGGCCAGCCGCCCGTAGCCGGGGAAGGTGGAGAGCCGGAAATAGACGGAGCCCGCGTCCTCGTAGGTGTGGCCGCGCTCGCGCAGACGGCGGATCAGCTCCACCATCTCCTCCACGTGCTCGGTGGCAGCCGGGTAGACCTCCGCGTGCTGCACGCGCAGGGTGTCCAGGTCCTCGAAAAAAGCCTGCTTGTAGCGGGCCGTGAACACCTCCAGCGACTCGCCCGCGGCCTGGGAGCCGCGGATGGTCTTGTCGTCCACGTCGGTGAAGTTCATCACCTGGGTGACCCGGTAGCCGCGGAAGGCCAGCACGCGGCGCAGCAGGTCCTCGAACACGAAGGTCCGGAAATTGCCGATGTGCGCATAATTGTAGACCGTCGGACCGCAGGTGTAGAGCCCGGCCTGGCCCGGCACCAGCGGCTGGAACAGCTCCTTGGAGCGGGTCAGGCTGTTGTAGAAACGCAGGGCCATGGACTCACTTCCTTTCCCACCCCAGGCTGGGGTAACTCATTTGAAAACGGCGGCGGTAATAGAAGCGCGACAGCCAGCCGAGCAGCAGCAGGGCCAGACAGAGCCGCGGCCAGGACGGCGCCAGGGCCAGGCCCTGAATGGCCACGGACCAGCGCAGCACGGCCACGGCCCGGCCGGATTCCCCTTCCCCGCGCCCCCAGGCCATCAGCAGCGCCGAGAACAGCGCGGGCAACCCCACCTGGCCGTCCCGGCCCGCCAGGGCCAGCAGGGCCGCCGCGCCCATCAGGAGCAGGGCGGCGCGCCAGGCCGAATCCGCGCCGTAGCTCACGGCCCAGGTGCGCTTGCCGGCCCGCCGGTCTCCGGCCAGATCGGGCACGGTGGCCAGCAGGCTGAGGGACAACCCGGCCAGCACCACGGGCAGCGCGCCGAAAGGCGCCAGCGCCAACGCCAGCCGGCCCTCCAAGGCCGCTCCCTGCAGCACCAACAGCAGGTAGGCCGGCGCCGCCAGGGCCAGGGCCCGGACGGGGTGGTCCTTGGCCACCAGGGGCGGCAGGTTGTAGCCCACGGCCGCAAGCAGGAAGAAAACCAGGGCCGCGCCCAGGTGCCAGGGTCCCAGCCAGGCGGCCGCCGCCAGGCCCCCGGCCAGCAGGCCGGCCAGCAGGATTCGCGCCCCGCGCGGGCTGACCAGTCCCCGGGCCAGGGATTCACACTTGCGGTTGACCCGGTCCCCCTCCTGGTCGTGCAGCTGGTTCAGCACGAAGGCGCTGCCCGCCAGGCCCGCGCACTGGGCCAGCAGCAGGGCCAGCTCCAGCCCGTGCCCGTCCAGGCCGCGGGCGCCCACCAGGGGGAAGATCCAGACCACGGCCACCAGGACCGGCCGCGTCAGGAAGAAATAGTCCAGCACTCGAAACAGGCCCGCCTCCCCCCGGCCCGCCGTGACACACGGCGCGCCGGCTCCAAGGTAGAAAAAGCCCCGCGCGGTGGATGCCGCGCGGGGCTGGAGCCTTCCGGGATGCCGTCGCTTACTTGAGCAGGGTCAGGCGCTGGACGCGGCGCTCGCCGCCCGTCTCCAGCACGGCTAGGTAGACGCCGCTGGCCAGGCGTCCCGCCTCCCAGCGCACTTCGTGCCGACCCGCGGCCCGCCAGCCCTCCGCCAGCACGGCCACTTGGGCGCCGCGCAGGTCGTAGACCGCCAGCCGCACCGGTCCCGCCGCCGCCAGCACGAAGGGCAGGCGCGTGGACGGGTTGAAGGGATTGGGCCAGGCCGGCTCGAGGGCCAGCACAAGCGGCGTGGTGCCGCTCAGGCCGCTGAAGTCCAGTTCCCAGGCGCAGGTCGCGCCGCCCGGGTTGAGGGAAACCGTGCCGTCGCTCAGCTCGGCGTGCAGCACGATGTTGCCGGCCAGCAGGTCCGCCGGCGGGGCGGGCAGGCTCCAGCAGGACAGGGTGTCCGCCCCCGCGCTGACGGCGTGCCGGGCCACTTCGGCGCCGTCCACGAACCAGACCAGTTCCAGTCCGTCGCCGTCCACGTCGGCCAGGTCCACGGTCAGGCCGCCCGCCAGCAGCTGCTCGCGGAAGCCCGCTGCGTCCTCCACCACGCCGCAGGTCCACTCCACGCAGGGCCGGACGTAGGGCGCGTCGTTCACGGGGCTGACGGTCACGCTGAAGCTGCGCTCCACCACCGTGCGCTCCGTCTGGTCATCCAGGCTCAAGGTCACCGTACAGGCGCCGTGCCAGTCAGCCACGGGCGCCAGACTCAGCTGGCCCGCCTGGGCGTCCCAGGTCAACTCCAGGACGGCGGGCTCCACGCTCCAGCCCAGGACGAGTTCCTGGCTGTCCACGTCGGACAGCTCGAGCGCGAGCTGCAGGCTGCTGTCCTCGGACAGAGTCTGGTCCGCCACCTCGCCGATCCAGGGCGCGTCATTCTGCGCGCTCACCGTCACCGCGACCAGGAGCTCGGCGCAGGCCGGCGTGTCGGGATGCTCGTCGCAGGCCCGCAGCGTCAGCTGCGCCTGTCCCGTCCAGTTGGCCGCGGGCACCAGCTCCAGCTGGCCGCTCTCGGGCAGCCAGGTCGCCTGCAGCTCGGGCGTGTCACACAGCACGCTGATCGCCAGGGTGGGGCCGTCCACGTCGCTGGCGTCGAGGGTCACCAGGCTCGGCGTGTCCTCCACCACCAGCAGGGCGCCCGGGTCGGCCAGCACGGGGGCGTCGTTCACGGGCAGCACGGTCAGCTGGAAGCTCGTGGCGGCCAGCAGGCGCGCCGCCTCGTCGCTCACGGTGATCGTCACCTGAGCCTGACCGGACCAGTCGGCCTGGGGCGTCACCTGCAGCAGGCGCTCTTCGGGCAGCCAGAGCAGGTTCACCTCCGCGCGGTCGATGGCGGTGGTCACGAAGAGCTCGCCCGAATCGATGTCATGCAGGACCACGGGCAGGCTGAGCGTGCTGTCCTCGGGCAGGGTCTGGTCCGCCAGGGCGTCGATGAGCGGCGCGTCGTTGACGGCGTGCACGGTCAGGGCCAGGCTGAGCTGGTCGCAGAGCGGGGTGACGGGATCGCCGTCGCAAACCGCCAGACTCACAAGGGCCTGGCCGTTCCAGTCCGCCTCGGGATGGATCTGCAGGCGCCCGCTCTCGGGCAGCCAGGCAACGCTCACCTGCGGCTGGTCGCAGCTCACCGTCCACTCGCTGGCCGGGCCGTCCACGTCCAGGACGGGCACGTCCACCAACAGGGCGGCGTCCTCGTTCATCTCCAGGGCCGCCAACTCGGGCAGCACGGGGGCGTCGTTCAAGGGCAGGACCGTCAGGTTCAGCACGCGCCCGGCGCAGAGCTCGGCCTGGGCGTCGCCGTCGCAGACCGTCACCTGGATCTGGGCCTCACCGGACCAGTCCGCCGCCGGCACGATGCGCAGGCGTCCGCTCTCGGGCAGCCAGGTCAGGCTCACGGCCGCGCTGTCGCAGGTCAGGGTCACGTTGGACTGGGGGCCGTCCACGTCCTGGGGCGCGAATTCCACCTCCAGGCTGCCGTCCTCCGCCATCTCCAGCGGCAGGGCCGCGGGCAGCACGGGCGCGTCGTTCACCGGCAGCACGGTGGCCGTGAAGACCGCCTGGGCCAGCGTGCGCGCCGCGCCGTCGTTCACCGTCAGGGTCAACTGGGCCTGGCCGTTCCAGTCGGCGGCCGGCGTCAGGCGCAGCGCGCCCTCGTCCAGCCAGAGCACGGCCAGTTCCGGCGCGCTGCTGGCGACCTCCACGCTCAGCTCGGCGGAGTCGATGTCCTCCAGGCTGACGGGCAGCTCCAGCAGGCCGTCCTCGGGCAGGCTGACGGGACCCAGCTCGCTGATGGTGGGGCCGTCGTTCACAGGTTGCACGTTCACCGCCAGGGTCTGCTGCACGCAGGCCGGCAGCTCGGGAGCGCCGTCGCAGGCGGTCAGGGTCAGCTCAGCCGCGCCGTTCCAGTCGTCGACGGCCAGCAACCGCAACTCACCCGACTCCAGCCACTGGGCGCTCAGGCCCGCCGTGTTCGAGACCACCTCGACGTCCAGCTGCGGGCCGTCCACGTCCAGGATGGGCCAGGCCAGCTGCAGGCTGCCGTCCTCGTCCAGCGCCAGGGCCTGGGCGGCGGGCAGCACGGGCGCATCGTTCACGGCGCTCACCAGGACCTGGAACTCGGCCTGGGCCTCAGCGCCCTGCTCGTCTTCCACATTCACGGTCACCTGGGTCGAGCCGAACCAGTCGGCAGCGGGACTCAAGCTCAATTCGCCGCTCGCCTCCAGCCACTGCACGGCCAACTCGGCGGCTCCGCTGGTGGCGTGGACGGTGAGGCTGGGGGAATCCACGTCCGTGAAGTCCGGCCGCAGGGTCAGCAGGCCGTCCTCGGCCAGCAGCGTGTCCGCCAGGGCCGCCAGCACAGGCGCATCGTTGACGGGATTCACCGTGACCGGCAGCAGCACCTGGCTGCAGGCGCCGCCGTCATCGGGGGCGTCGCAGGCCCGCACGGTCAGCGTGGCCGCGCCGTTCCAGTCGGCCAGCGGCTGGACGTGCAGGCCCGAGACGGCGTTCCAGGAGGCCGTCAGTTCCGGCGCGCTGGAGCTCACGGTCACGAAGACATCCGGGCTGTCCACGTCGCTGACCGGGAAAGAGCGGATCAGGCTGCCGTCCTCGTCCAGCGTCAGATTGACCGCGGCGGGCAGGGCCGGCGGATCGTTCACGGGCGCCAGGGTGACCACCAGCTCGTCGCCCAGCTGGCAGGTGCCGTCCGTGACACAGATGTAGATCGACCAAGTGCCGCTCATCTCCGCGGGCGGATGCAGGGTCAGGGTGCCCGAGCGGTTCCAGTCGGTGCTGAAGCCGTTCATGCCGTCGTCGATGATGCAGAAGTTCAGGTTGTCGTTGTCCACGTCGCTGAAGGCGTCCAGCAGGTCCGTCAGCACGAGGTCCGTGTCCTCGAAGCCGTTGACCGGCTCCCACTCGGCCACCTGGACGGGGCAGTCGTTGACCGCCACCACCCGGGCCGTGATGCTGGAATTGATGGCGCACTCGCCGTCAGTGGCCCGCAGGCTAAGCGACGCGTTGCCGTTCCAGTTGGCCGCGGGACAGAGGCGCCAGCCGCCCGCCGTGGCCTCCACGGTTCCGGCGGAGAACACCAGGTTCTCGAAGTCCAGCGTGTCGCCCTCGAAGTTCCAGTCGGAGTCGCGGAAGAAGGCCCGGAGCGTGGCGGGGCTGAGCTCCAGGCACTGGTCCTCCACCAGGTTGAGGATGATGTCGGGCACGCTCGTGTAGCGCCGCGGGCAGTCGTTCACCGGAGTCACCAGGATCTCGAACTCCTCGGTGGTCAGGGTGCGGGCCTCCTCCCGGTCGTCCACGCCCACGGTGACCACGGCCCGGCCGCTCCAGTTGGCGGCCGGTTGGCAG
This sequence comes from Candidatus Delongbacteria bacterium, assembly GCA_041675285.1. NCBI lineage: Bacteria > Candidatus Delongiibacteriota > Candidatus Delongbacteria bacterium. Next base: position 346,080 of record JBAYTZ010000001.1, on the reverse strand, counting down.
TGGACCTGCAGGTTTTCCTCGTCGAAGTTGACGGTCATGCTGGGCGTGTCGGTCTCCACCCAGAAGAGGAAGGTGTCCGAATCGGGATCCTGGACCTCGATGGACACCGTCAGCATGGCGTCCTCTTCGATGACCCAGTCGGGGATGGGCTGAATCTGGGGCGGCTCCGCGGCGGCCAGCGCGGCCGTCAGCAGAACCCCCGCCAGCCCGGAACTGAAGATCTTCATGAGTCCGTCCTCCACTTCAACAGGCCGGCGCGGATTCCGGGAACTCGTCCCGGACCGTCCAGCCCGGAGCCATGTGTGGGTGTGAAGGCACACACAGTTCAGTTGAGGCCGCGCAGAGTTGACCGCGATCCTGTGCAACCCACTCCGGATGGACCCTGGGCTGCACACCCGACCGCCCCGCCCCGGGGCGTCCCAACCGCCCTCATCACCAAGCCTTGAACGAGCTCAACCGCCCAAGGGCCGACGGGCGGGTCCGCCAAACGGATCCGCCGGACTTCGGCTTCCGTCTTGTCGGCATCGCCAAAGCTGAAATTCAGTTGGACAAGGGTTTTTTTTGGATCGGGTTTGTTTTTTCGGGAGTTCCGCCGCATCCGGCGGCGGGCGCGGGGAGACGGGCGCTCAGCGGGATTCCCAGCGCGCCACCCGTCCATCCAGCAGGTGGACGATCTGGCCGGCCCGGGCCGCCACCTCGTCCTCGTGGGTGACCACCACCAGGGTCTGGCCCTCGGCGTGCAGCAGGTCGAAGAGATCGAGGATCTCGCGCGTGGTGCGGCTGTCCAGGTTGCCCGTGGGCTCGTCGGCCAGCAGCAGGCCGGGTTCCACCACCAGGGCCCGGGCGATGGCCACCCGCTGGCGCTGGCCGCCGGACAGTTCGGCGGGGCGGTGCCGGGCGCGGTCGGCCAGCCCCACGCGCAGGAGGGCCTGCTCGGCCCGCTGGCGGCGCACGGGGGCGGGTACGCCCTGGTAGATCAACGGCAGCTCCACGTTCTCGGCGGCGCTCAGGCGGGGCAGGAGGTTGAAGGTCTGGAAGATGAAGCCGATCATCCGGCCGCGCAGGCGGCTGAGCACGCGGTCGTCGCTCTCGGCGTGGACGGCGTGGCCGTCCAGCCAGTAGGCGCCGGAATCCGGCCGGTCCAGGCAGCCCAGCAGGTTCATCAGCGTGCTCTTGCCGCTGCCCGAGGGACCCATCACGGCCGTGTAGGAGCCGCGCGCCAGCTCCAGGTCCACGCCGTCCAGCGCGCGGACCGTCTCGCCGCCCACCAGATAGTGGCGGACCAGGGCCTCCAGCCGGATGAGGGGCGGATTCAGTTCAGCAGCCATCGGCACTCCAGGCCCAGTTGCCCGCCCCGGGACTGGGCGCCCAGGCCGGCGAAGCCCGTCCCGCCCAGGACCAGGCTCCAGTGCCGGCTGGTGAAGCCCGCCTCGGCGCCCAGGGCCGGCCCGCGTCCGGCGCCGCCCGCCAGTTCCAGCCGGCCGAACCACGGCCCAATCGCCAGGCGGCTGGCCGCCGAGAGCCGGCGCAGGCCCGCCCCCCGGGCGTCCTCGGGCAGTTGTTCGCCCAGCAGGCTGTGCCGCCAGCGGCCGGCCGTCCAGTCCAGGCCCAGCAGCCAGCCCGGCCGCCGGCTGAGGTGCAGGTCGTGGGCGGAGCGCGTCCACGTGCTGTCCAGCAGCTCCACGCTGAAGGCCTCGTAGTCGAAGGTCGCGTCCACGGGCGTGGCGGGCAGTTCGTAGCTCCGGGTGGTGCGCTGCACCTGGCGCCAGACCTGCAGGTGGGGCAGGCCGCGCAGGGCGGCGTGCAGGAACAGCGGTCGGCCAGCCAGGGGCAGGCTGCCCCGGGCGCCCAGATCCAGACCCCAGCCCAGGCCCGGTCCCGCGCTCTCCTGCTCGTGTTCGAAGCGGGCGGACACCTGGCCCTGGAGCGCTTCCGCCCGGGCCTGGAAAGCGCGGGTGCGGGACAGCCAGCTGCCCTGCTCGACGAACAGGCCCAGCCCGCCCTCCAGCGTGCCCAAACCCAGGTGCGCGGCCCAGTCAGCGGGCAGGGGCCGGCTCCAGGCCAGCCGCAGCCGCTGCAGGACCTCGCCTCCCAGCTCGGCCTGCCGCACCACCAGCGCTTGAGTGGGGTCGTTGCCCAGCAGCACGGTCTCCAGCAGGGTGGCGTCCAGCTGCTGCGACGCGCTGGCCAGATGCTCCAAGCAGGCGCCCAGCCGGCTCCCGTCCGGCCGGTTCCAGGCACCCTCCAGCAGGACCAGGCGGGCCTCGGCGCGCGTGGTCAGCGTGGATCCCAGCTCCGCCAGCAACTCGCGCTTGTCCCGCTCCTCCAGCCGCCGGCCGGCGTAGCGGTTCCAGAGGGCCGGGGAGAGGTGGTCACTGCGCAGCGAGGCGGAGCCGTTCCAGCCCAGACTGAAGGCGGCGGGGCCGGGCGGCAGCACGGGGGTCAGGAACAGGGCGCCGGCCAGGGGCTCCTGCAGGCGCGAGGCGCCGGGCAGCACGCCGGCCCGGACCGGCGGGGTCGCGAGCAGCAGGTGGCCAAGGCCAAGGCCAACGCCCAGGCCCAAAGAGCGCAGGAAGCGGAGCCGGTTCATTCCCCGCCCTCCACCGTCACGTCCACCAGGACCTGGATCCGCGCCCGCAGGGCCAGCCACTGGTCGGCGTGGATCTCCACCGTCCCGGCGCCGGGCTGCGCCTCGAACTCGTACCAGAGGATCCAGGACCCGCCGCGCAACACGTCCAGAGCTGCTGCGCTGAGCTCCAGTTCCAGCTGGCTGAGCACGGGCTCCGCCTGGCTGCCGTCCCAACCGGCGGCGGCGATCTCCAGTTCAAAGAGCGGAACCCGCACGCCGTCCACGGCGGCGGCCACCCAGCCGTGGACCGTGCCGCCCGCGGGCAGGCGGTTCTCCACCTCGCCCTGCAGCCGGACCTGCTCCGCCTCTTCGGGCAGGGAGTCCTCGTGGCGCTCGGGCAGACTCTGCCAGTGCAGGCCGTTCACCTGGGCCCGGGCGGGCAGGCTGAGGGCGCTGAGTCCCACGCGGCTCTCGCGCCGCACGTGCACGACGCTGCCCGCCGGCACGCGGTAGTAGCCCTCCAGTCCCAGGTGGCGCGGCAGACGCGCGATCAGCCGGTCGGCGCCGCCCAGCAGCAGCAGGGTGTCGGCGGCCTGCAGATCCAGGTCGGAGACGAAGAGCGTGTCGGGCAGACCCAGCCGGCTGTCCGTGGCCCGCAGCTCGAAGTGGCCCTCGAGGTCGGGTCCGTCCTGGTTCTCCAGGTGCAGGCGCAACTCCAGACCGCGCAGATCCAGCGCCGCCAGCTCCACGGGCCACTCCTCCACCGGAGTCTCGGAGGCCGCGAAGGGCACGCGCCATTCCTGCAGGAACCAGCCCTCGAACTCCTCCAGCTCCAGCGGCTCCACCTCCAGATCCAGTCGCAGGGCGTCGCGGGCGCGCACCGTCACCAACCCGGCGCTGGCCGGGGTTCGACCCAGGCCCTGCACGTCCAGCCAGTCCAGTCCGTCGGCGTCCTCCACCAGCAGGGAACCGGGCTCCTCCAGCGTCTGGGCCGTTCCCAGGGCAGGAACGCTGAGGGCCAGGCCCAGTCCGTCGCCGGCGCCCGTACGCAGCTGGGGCAGTTCCAGCTCCAGGTCCAGGGGCACGGGCAGCTCATTGACGGCGGCCAGCCGCAGGCGGGCCGGGGCCGTGAGTGCGCTCAGGATGCGCAGGCGCGAGGCCGTCCAGACGGAATCGCTCCAGACCAGCTGCAGCTCGGGCAGCCGGGCGCGGGCGGAATCCGCCAGGCCCATGGTTTGGGTCAGGGTCAGGTTCAGGGCGCCGTCCTGGATCAGGGCCGGGGCCGCCATGGGCAGGTGGCGGGCTCTGAGCCGCAGGCGGCTGGCCCGGGTGAGCAGGCCGCTGACGAGCAGATTGGATTGCAGGGCCTGCTCCGGCGGCAGGCCGCCGGCGGGCTCCCAGTGAGTCAGCCCCAGGCGCTGGTCCTGGGCGTTGAGCAGTTCCACTTCCAGCCACTGCAGGGGAAAGGGCCAGTGGTGGAGCAGGTCCAGGCGGAACCCGGCCTGGGAATAGGCCACCCAGTCCAGCTCGGACCAGTCGGGCAGGGTCAGCAGCTGGCTGAATTCGGCCTGGCCTGAAATCTGGGTCTGCTGGCCCACCCAGGCGGCGTACTGCGGCCAAGCCGCCGTGAAGGGCAGCGCCAGCGGGACGGAGCCCAGTCCGTGCAGGTCCAGGGGACCCAGCTCCAGCCGCAGGGTCTGATGCACGCCCTCCCAGCCCAGGCTGTCCCCCAGCCGCGCGTAGCTGACATCCAGCTCCTGGCGGAACACCAGCAGCGAGTCGCCCTCCAGCAGGGTGTTGGGATTCTCGAGGATGCGCGCGACGCGCAGGGTCTCAGGCTGGGCCTCCACGGTCAGGGCCGTGGTCCAGGAGGTGCCGGCCGGGTCCTTCAGGGCGCAGGAGACCCAACCGAGCAGCAGGAGTAGGAACGGGAGTCGGGAACAGGGGTTCAGGCGCAGACGCATGCCAACTCCCCGGTTTGGGGGGGGGAACAGGTCGCCCGCGGCCCCAAGGGACCGCGGGCGCCGGGGATTAGTAACGATAGTGGGCCGGCTTGTAGGGCCCGTCCACGGGGATGCCCAGATAGGCGGCCTGGGCCGGGGTCAGCGTGGTGAGGGTGACGCCCAGGTGCGCCAGGTGCAGGCGGGCCACTTCCTCATCCAGCTTCTTGGGCAGCATGTAGACGCCCAGGGCGTGGTCCTCGCGGGCCAGGGCCAGCTGGGCCAGGGTCTGGTTCGTGAAGGAGTTGGACATGACGAAACTGGGGTGGCCCGTGGCGCAGCCCAGGTTCACCAGCCGGCCTTCCGCCAGCAGGTAGATGCCGTGGCCGTCGGGGAACTCGTAGCGGTCCACCTGGGGCTTGATGTTGACTTTGCGCACGCCGGGCAGGGCCTCCAGGTCGGCCACCTGGATCTCATTGTCGAAGTGCCCGATGTTGCAGACGATGGCCTGGTCCTTCATGCCCAGCATGTGCTGGGCCGTGATCACGCCCAGGTTGCCCGTGGCGGTGACGAAGATGTCCGCCTCGGGCAGGGCCTTCTCCACCGTCGTGACCTCGTGGCCCTCCATGGCGGCCTGCAGGGCGCAGATCGGGTCGATCTCGGTGATCAGCACGCGCGCGCCGAAGCCGCGCATGGACTGGGCGCAGCCCTTGCCCACGTCGCCGTAGCCGCAGACCAGCACGGTCTTGCCGGCCACCATCACGTCGGTGGCGCGCTTGATGCCGTCGGCCAGGCTCTCCCGGCAGCCGTAGAGGTTGTCGAACTTGGACTTGGTGACGCTGTCGTTCACGTTGTAGGCCGGGAAGAGCAGCTTGCCCTCCTCCAGCAGCTGGTAGAGCCGGTGCACGCCCGTGGTGGTCTCCTCGGAGACGCCGCGGATGCCCGGGGCCATGCGCGTCCAGCGCGTCGGGTCCTCGGCGTGGGCCGCCTTCAAGTCCGCCGTCAGCGCCCGCTCGTCCTCGCTGCCCGCCGGCCACTCGGGCCAGCCCTGGCCGGCCGCCAGGCTCTTCTCGGCCTGGACGCCGCGATGGACCATCACGGTGGCGTCGCCGCCGTCGTCGACGATCTGGGTGGGCCCCTGGCCGTTGGGGAAGGTCAGCGCCTGGCGCGTGCACCACCAATACTCCGTCAGCGATTCGCCCTTCCAGGCGAAGACGGGAATGCCCGCGGCGGCGATGGCCGCGGCGGCGTGGTCCTGGGTGCTGAAGATGTTGCAGCTGGCCCAGCGCACGTCGGCGCCCAGGGCCTTGAGGGTTTCGATCAGCACGGCGGTCTGCACGGTCATGTGCAGGCTGCCCGTGATGCGCTGGCCCTTGAGGGGCTGGGCGGGTCCGTACTGGTGGCGCACGGCCATCAGGCCCGGCATCTCCTTCTCGGCGATCTCGATCTCCCGGCGCCCGAAGGCGGCCAGGCTCAGGTCCGCGACCTTGTAGTCGTTCATCTGGGTCCCTTCATCCTCGTTCTGGTTCTCATGCTGTTGCCGGCCGGCCCGGACACGTGGTCTGCCGCCGGCGTCAACGCCCCAGCTTCTTCAACAAGCCGGCGTCCAGCTGCTCCCAGGGGAACTCGGCGCGGCCGAAGTGGCCGTAGGCCGAGGTCTCCGTGTAGATCGGGCTGAGCAGGCCCAGGCGTTCGATCATCGCCGCCGGACGCAGGTCGAAGTGCTTGCGCACCAGTTTCACCAGCTGGTCGTCGGAGACCGTGCCCGTGCCGAAGCTGTTCACGTCGATGGAGACGGGCTGGGCCATGCCGATGGCGTAGGCCACCTGGATCTCGCAGCGCTCCACCAGCCCGGCCTTGACCAGGTGCTTGGCCACCCAGCGGCAGGCGTAGGCCGCGCTGCGGTCCACCTTGCTGGGATCCTTGCCGGAGAAGGCGCCGCCGCCATGCCGGCCCATCCCGCCGTAGGTGTCGACGATGATCTTGCGGCCGGTCAGGCCGGCGTCGCCGTAGGGCCCGCCGATGACGAACTTGCCCGTGGGGTTGACCAGGATCTTCATTTTGCGGTCGCGCAGGTTGGCCGGGATCACCGGGTCGATGACGTCGCGGATGATCTCCTCGCGCACCTGGGCCAGCACCTCCTCGTCGAAGCGCTGCCACTTGGCCTTGGCGCCCGCCGGCGGCAGCTTGCGGCCCAGACCCTCGCTGTGCTGGGTGCTGACCACCACGGTCTCCACCACCTTGGGGCGGCCGTCCTCGTAGCGCACGCTGACCTGCGTTTTGCCGTCGGGCAGCACCCAGGGCAACAGGCCTTCCTTGCGCACCGTGGCCAGGCGCCGGGCCAGCCGGTGGGCCAGGTCGATGGGCATGGGCATCAGGCTGTCGGTCTCGTTGGAGGCGTAGCCGAACATCAGGCCCTGGTCGCCCGCGCCCTGCTCCAGATCCAGGCCGCTGCCCTCGTTCACACCCTGGGCGATGTCGGCGCTCTGGGTGCTGATGCACAGCTCGACCTGGGCCGTGGCGGCGTCCATGCCCCAGGCCTGGTCCGTGTAGCCGATTTCCGCGGCGGCCTGGCGGGCGATGGCCTCGTAGTCCGGGGTCTGGCCCTTCTTGATCACTCGCTTGTCCAGGCTGATTTCGCCGCCCACCACCAGCCGGGTGCGGTCCTCGAAGCCCTTCACGAAGGTCTCGCAGGCCACGCGGGCATGGGGGTCGCGGGCCAGGCAGGCGTCCAGGATGCTGTCGCTGATCCGGTCGCAGAGCTTGTCCGGGTGACCCTCGGTCACGCTCTCACTGGTGAACAGGTGTCCCATGTTGCGGTCCTTTCTACGCTGACGGCGAGGATCGCCTCGCCTAGCCGTCCACTTCCGTGTTGTCCGAGAGGTGCAGGGCGCGGGCGGGCTGACGCACCAGCGCGTCCCGGCCCAGCACGGCGTCCTTGAGCACCACTCCCTGCAGGTGCACGCCTTCGCAGAGGAGCGAATCCTCCACCACGGCGTCGCGAATGTCCGCCCCGTCCCCCACGCTGACGTTGGGACCCACGATGGAGCGCGAGAGGCGCACGCCCTCCCCCACGTGGACGGGGGGAATCAACAGGCTGTCCCCCACCCGGACGGCCTCGCGCCGCTTGTCCAGCCGGCTGAGGTAGTGACGGTTGGTCTCCAGCAGGGTGTCCTTCTTGCCGCAGTCGTACCAGCCCTCGATGCCCCAGGGCTCGAAGACGTGGCCGCGGTCGATCATCTGCTGCAGGGCGTCGGTGATCTGGTACTCGCCCCGGGTGCGGATGTCGTCGCGGATCATCCGCTCCAGCACACCGTGCAGGGTCCCGCCGTCCTTGATGTTGTAGAGTCCGATGAGCGCCAGGTTGCTGCGCGGCTCCGCCGGCTTCTCCACCAGCCGGACGATCCGGCCCTGGCTGAGTTCGGCCACGCCGAAGCGGCGCGGATCGGCCACTTCCTTCACGCCCAGCACCGAGTGCGGCGCGGCGCGGATGGCCGCGATGTCCGCCTCGAAGAGCGTGTCGCCCAGGATGATGAACACTTCCTGGTCGCCCGGCTGCAGGCCGAGGAAGATCGCGTGGCCCAGGCCCAGCATCTCGCCTTGGGGCACGAAACTCAAGTTCAGGTGGTGATAGTGCTGCCGGACATGGGCTTCGATCTCAGCCCCCAGCCAGCCCACGATGAACACCGCCTCGTCCAGCCCCGCCTCCACCAGCGGGTCGAGGATCCAGTTGATCATCGGGCGGCCGGCGATGGGAATGAGGGCCTTGGGATAGGTGTGGGCCAGGGGCCGCAGGCGCGTGCCCTTGCCGGCGACGGGCAGGATGGCTTTCACCGGACGTCCTTCCAGATTTCCAACCTAGAGCGGCCCCGGCCGGTGGCTCCGCCCGCCCTCGGACGACCCCCACCGCAGGGCGCGCAGCGGAAGTCCGCTGTCAACCATGCCGCTGAGCGCGTAAATATCGACATTTCAGCCCGCTTAGAAAACGCGCCCCGGAGCAAAGCGCCCCGGGCCGGGCGCTTTTCCACGGTGGGAGTCCCGTTCGAAGGATGTGGGAGGAGCGATGAATCGAGGACAGGAACCGGGCGGCGCCCTCCGGCCGGAGCCCCAGGTCCGCGTGGACAAGTGGCTGCAGGTGGCCCGGATCTTCAAGACCCGGACCCAGGCCGGCGAAGCCATCGACGCCGGGCACGTGAAGCTGGACGGCACGCGGGTCAAGGCCGGGCACGTGCTCAAGAAGGGCGAGGTGCTGGAAGTCACCAAGGGCTCGCGCCGGCTCTTCCTGACGGTGGTGGGGCTGGCGGAAAAGCCCATCGCCGCGGAACTGGCCCGCGAACTCTACACGGTGCGCGAGGAGACGGACCGGCTGGAGTCCCTGACGCCCGAGCAGCGCGAGACGGTCAAGCTGATGAAGCTGATGGACCGGGCCGCCCAGGCCTCGCGCAAGGGCCAGGGCCGCCCCACCAAGAAGGATCGGCGCAGCATCGAGAAGTGATCAGGCCTTGCGCAGGCCATGCGAGATCGGAACAATGATTGTCCCGGCAGCGGCCCCTTCCCCCTGCAGGGGGAAGGTTGGGATGGGGGTTTTCCGCGTCCCGGCCAACTGCTGGGAGCCCTTGTTTTCCACCTTTCTGCTGGCGCCAGAAAGGTGGAGCCAAAGAGGCGCTTTTTCTCAACGGCTAGAGTCAGGCCACCTCGCGGTGGCCTTCCGCTAGCCGCCGTTTGGCCTTCCTGTCTCCGTGTAGCTGGTTCCGCCTGACGGCGTCACCACCTGGTTCTGGTTCAGGCCTGAAGGCCTTCACCTCACGTGACCCAACTGTCTTTGAGTCTTCCCGTCTTCGTGCTCAAACACACACTCGAACGAGCTGCACCCACCCAGGCCAAACCCAATTCCATCTCTGTGTCTCTGAGTCTCTGTGTTGAAAAACCACAAGAATCGATATCAGGCTTGCGGCCTTCACCTCACGTGACACGAATGTCTTTGAGTCTTCCCGTCTTCGTGCTCAAACACCCACTCGAACGAGCTGCACCCAACCCAGGCCAACCCAAACTCAAACTCTGTGACTCTGTGCCTCTGTGTTGAGTCGTTCCGTGCCGACGTGCCCCCACTACAAGCCGGCAAAGAAAAGGGGAGCCGCGGCTCCCCTTGCGAGAATCGGATGGGCTTCTGGTTCTAAACCAGGCGCTTGTTGCTGAGGGAGATGGCGTGCACCTTCAGCTTCTGGTAGAAGGTGGGGCGGGAGATCTGCAGCACGGCGCAGGCCTTGTTCACGCTGTCGCAGTGCTTGAGCACGCTGATCAGGTAGCGCTTCTCCGCCGCCAGCACGTAGTCCTTGAGGCTGGCCTTCTCCATCAGCTCGGTGCTGGCGAAGGGCACCACGCGCCCCTCCTCCTCCAAGGCCTCCAGCGGCGCGGCCTCGGCCACGGGCTCGAAGTCCTCCTGCGGCTCCGGCAGGGGCGCGGGCGCCAGCTGACGCAGTTGGGTGGGCATGCCGGCCTGATAGAAGCGCGTCACGTCGGCGGTGTTGATCATCCGGCCCTTGGAAGTCAGGTAGGCGGCCCGGATGATGTTCTTGAGTTCGCGCACGTTGCCCGGGAAGGCGTAGCCTTCCAGCGACAACAGGGCGTCCTCGCTCAGCACCTTGTAGTACTTGTCGAACTCTTCGTTCAGACCGAAGAGGAAGTGATTGACCAGGACCGAGATGTCTTCCTTGCGCTCGCGCAGCGGCGGGATGTCCAGCTTGATGGTGTTGAGGCGGAAGAACAGGTCCTCGCGGAAGTTGCCCTTCTGCATCTCGGCCACCAGCATGCGGTTGGTGGCGGCGATGACGCGCACGTCCACGCGGATCAAGTCGGAGGAGCCCACCCGGTAGAACTCGCCGTTCTCCAGCACGCGCAACAGCTTGGATTGCAGGCTGGCGGGCATCTCGCCGATCTCGTCTAGGAAGAGCGTGCCGCCGTTGGCTTCCTCGAAGATGCCCTTGCGGTCCGCCGTGGCGCCCGTGAAGCTGCCCTTCACGTGCCCGAACAGCTCGGACTCGATCAGGTTCTCCGGGATGGCCGCGCAGTTGCGCTTGATGAAGGGCCGGTCCCGGCGCGGGGAGGTGATGTGGACGGCGTGGGCCACCAGTTCCTTGCCCGTGCCCGTCTCGCCGTAGATCAGCACGGGATCGTTGCAGGGGGCGAAGGTCTTGATGGCGTCCGTCAGCTGGATGATCGGGTCGCTGTAGCCCACCAGCTCGAACTCCCGGGCGGTCTCCCGCTCCAGCTCGGCGATGAGCTTCTCTTCCTCGTAGAAGTCGTTGATGTGGGCGTTGATCTGCTCCAGCGTGTCCAGGTAGTTGGAGGTGTCCAGCCCGGCCTCGCGCGCCGTGAGGATCGCCTCCTCGGCGTAGCTCTTGGCCTCCCCCAGCCGGCCCTTGCGGAAGAAGGTCCAGGCGTAGTCGTTGAGGCACTTGGCGGATTCCACCTTGAAGCCCGCCCGCTTGGAGATGCGGATGGCCTTCTTGAGGGCCTTGAGCGCGTTGTCGTAGCGCTCCCGGCGCAGCCAGAAGTTGCCCATCTGCCACTGGCAGCGGGCCTGGTCGTAGGGATCCCCGCTCTGGTCCGCCAGTTCCAGGGCCGCCTCCAGGTGTTCCTGGGCCGAGCCGTGCTCGTTGCGGCGCTGGTAGAGCAGCGCGCGGTAGTAGTGGACGAAGGTGTCGAGGTGGATGTCGGCGGCCTTGAGCGCGTACTCCTGGGCCCGATCCAGCAGCAGATCCGCCTCTTCCAGATTCTTCAGGCGGATGTGGGTCAGCGCCAGGTTCAGCAGGAGCATGGTGCGATCGTAAGGCTCCAGCCGGCTTTCATAGAGGATGCGGAACTTCTCGAAGATGCTCAGGCCCTTGTCGTAGTTGCCCATGGCCACTTCCAAGGTGGCGAGGGTGAACACGCAGGCCATCCGCAGGGGACGTTCTTCCGACTTGCCGGCCCATTTGTTGGCCAGGATCAGGTTGCGCTTGGCCCGCCCGTACTGCCCCAGCACGTAGCAACACTTGGCCGCGTGGAAGCGGGCGAACTCGCGCACGCGCCGCTCCGAGGCCTTCTGCACTTCGGTCTCGAAATGTTCGAGGGCCTTGGCGAACTGGCGTTCGTCGAACAGGCGCATCCCGGGGGAATGCTCGAAGAACTCGCTGAAAGAACGCAAACACTTCATGGGGGGGTGTGCCTTCAGCTAGTGGTCGAGGCCCACTGGGGTCGCCGGCTTCAGGCGCTGCGCCTGCAGGAAAGCGCTGAACCCGATGTAGATCATGCCCTGGTCGTCCTCCGACGGCCCGTCCTCATCGATGATGATGTCGGGATCGTCCTGTTGCGTCGGATCTTCCTTCGCGCCTGGGATCAGGGTGATGACCACGGGCTTGCCGAAATCCCCGGGGATCAGGTCGCAATCCCGTTGATCCACCGGCAGATTGCCAGCGTGGCTGAAGATAGGCAGGACCAGCACGGCACTGAGTAGAAGAATGCGGCTCATCTTGGACCTCTCAATTGGCAGGCAAAACATAGAAGCTTGCCCCTGCTTGTGCCAGAGAAATCTCACAGCTCGTAAAAATTAACACACAGTTGGCCGCAGGAGAGCGGAAATCCGTCTGAAAATCGAGATCGGCCTGCTTTGAAACTCTGAATTCTCCGGCGACGCGGCTGGGCGGTCCCCGGGCGGGCACCAACTGCTGTCTGGAACTCTTGTCAGAGGCCCCCGCCGGGACTGCGAACTCGGGGAAAACTGGCAGAAAGACCAGACAGGTCGCCGGACGGAACCAATCGCCTCAGGCGAACGGGGCGGCGGCGGTCCCCCTCGCATGAAGGGGACCGCCGCGCCGGATCAGAAGGTCTGGGTGAACTCCAGGGCCAGGCCCAGCGTGCTGGAGGCGGGCGCGTCGTCGGCGTCCTGGAAGGCGTCCTGATCGGAGCCGTCCAGCCGGACTTCCAGCAACACCGTGCGGCCCGGGGCCGCCGCCGCCGTCAGAGCCGCGGTCAGCGAGCTGCGGGTCTGGTTCTCCGTGCCCACCGGGCCGAAGAGCACGCCGTCGTCGTCGGTGAGCCAGTCGTAGCGCAGGGTGGCGCCCCAGACGGGAGTGAAGTCGTAGTGGCCGCCCAGCAGGGCGCCGCTCCAGGCCAGGGAGCTGCCGCCCACGGGCTTGACGCTGCCCAGGTTCAGCTCGGCGAAGAGGCAGAGGTTGTCCCGGGGCCGGATCAGGTAATCCAGGTCGAAGACTTGCAGATCCTCCGGCCCGCCGGTCTTCACGCCGTCCTCGCGGCCGCTGATGAAGCTGGCGCCCAGCGCACCCCACAATCCCAGGTCGGCGCCCACCCGGCCGCCGAAGCTGCGGCTGGCGTTGGTGTCGTTGTTCACGTCCCAGCCGTTCACCACGAAGAGCTTGAGGTCCACGGGACCGGCCAGCGGGCCCTCCAGCAGGGCGCCGGTCAAGTTGGTGGGCAGGCCGAAGTCGAAGAGCAGCGAGTGGGAGAACTGGAACATGTCCGGGGCGTCCAGCAGCTCCACGCCCATGGGCGCGTTGAACTTGCCCACGCTGAGCGCGTAGGCCGGCACCAGCGGCAGCGGCAGTTTCACGAAACCTTGCTCCACGGCCAGTTCGCCGTCGCCGTCCGTCTGCAGATCCGCCCGCAGCACCAGGCCGTCGGCCGCGTGGTGTTCCAGGTCCAGTTCCACCTGGTCCAGGCGGAAGCTGTCCCCGCGCTGCTGCAGGTTGCCCAAGTAACTGGCGTCCACGAATCCGGCGATCCGCAGCCCCTCGGGGGCCGGGCAGCAGGGCTCGCCGGCCGCGGCGGTCTGCAGGCCGGCCAGCAGGCCGATGGGCAGGCCGATGGGCAGGGCCAGGTTGATCCACGATCTGCGCATGCTGACTCCTTGTCTAAAATAGATCCGGGCAAGCCGGCGATCCGGTGGCGCAGGGGACGCCGCCACCGGATCCCGCCCTGCGATCATCAGAAGGTGTTGGGTTCGTAGGCCGTCTCGCCGTGCAGGGCCGCGTCCACGCCGCCCGCCTCCTCGGCTTCGCTGGTCCGCACCGGCGTGACCTTGTTGATCAGCCAGAGCATGCCGTAGGTGAAGGTAAAGGCGTAGATCGAGGAGAACACCAGCGCGGCCACCTGCTTGCCGAAGAAGGCCGTGCCGCCGTGGAACAGGCCGTCCTGCCCGGCGGGGTTCCAGGCCGTGGAGCCCAAGAGGCCCAGCAGCAGGATGCCCAGGGCCCCGCCCACGCCGTGCACGCCCCAGACGTCCAGGGCGTCGTCCCAGCCCAGCTTGTTCTTCAGCGCCACGGCCCAGTAGCAGACGATGCCCGCCACGGCGCCGATGAGCGCGGCCGTGCTGGGGGAGACGAACCCGGCGGCCGGCGTGATGGTTGCCAGGCCCGCCACGGCGCCCGTCAGCAGCCCGACGAACTTGGGCTTCTTCTCCAGGCTCCAGGCCAGCATCAGCCAAACGAAGGCCGCAAACGAGGCGGCGATGTCCGTGTTCAGGAAGGCCAGGGCCGTGATGGCGTCCACCTGCAGCTCGCTGCCCGCATTGAAGCCGTACCAGCCGAACCAGAGCAGACCCGTGCCCAGCGCCACCAGCGGAATGCTGTGGGGCTCGGCGTCCGGCGCGCGGCGCTTGCCCACGAACAGCACGCTGGCCAGGGCCGCCATGCCGGCGATGTTGTGCACGGCGATGCCGCCGGCGAAGTCCAGCACGCCCCACTTCTGCAGGAAACCCCCGCCCCAGATCATGTGGACGAAGGGGAAGTAGACCAAGAAGAGCCAGCCCGTCAGGAAGATCAAGTAGGGCCCGAAGCGCACGCGGTTGGAAAAGGCGCCGGTGATCAGCGCCGGCGTGATGATGGCGAACATCATCTGGTAGGCGATGAACACGAAGGTGGGGATGTTGGAGGAGGCGTAGACCGACATCGGGTCGATGCCGCGCAGGAAGGCGTGGTCCAGGTTGCCGATGATCCCGCCCTCGCCGCCGCTGAAGCAAAGCGAATAGCCCGCCGCCCACCAGAGCACGGTGGTCAGGCCCATGGAGACGAAGCTCTGGATCATGATGGCGAGCACGTTCTTGCGCCCCACCAGACCGCCGTAGAAGAAGGCCAGGCCCGGCGTCATCAACATCACCAGGCTGGTGGCCACCAGCATGAAGCCAGTATTGCCCGTGTCGAACATGCGTCCTCCCGAACTGGATTCCAGGCGCTCCGCCTTTTGGGGGAGCCACGGCCATGAGAATGGCGTGAGGCGCGCAGTCGCGGGCTCAGGGAAGTCCTGATTCCAGCCCAGGCATCGCCTGATTCTGTCGGTTTTTTGACAGGCCGGGCGGAGGGAAGCACCACAGGGACGCAGAGACACAGGGGGCATAGAGACTTGAGGGATGTTCCGGAAGGAGTTCTGGCGACAGCCAGTCGACTCGGATCAACTCGGAGACACGCGAATCGCAAACCCAAACCACGCTCTGTGTCTCTGTGCCTCTGTGGTGGTTCACTCCAGCCGAGTGAGGCCTTCCCGGATGGCCAGTTTGGTGAGTTCAGCCACGCTGTGCAGGCCCAGCTTCTCCATCAATTGGGCGCGGTGGGTTTCCACGGTCTTGGGGCTTAAGTGCAGGCTCTCGGCGATCTGGCGCGTGCCCGCGCCCTCGGCCAGACGCTGCAGGACCTCGCGCTCGCGCGAGCTCAAGCGGTCCAGCCGCGAGGATCCCGCTGCCGGCACCCCGTGGCGGTCGCGGGCCAGCTCCGAGTAGTCCTCCAGCAGCAGGCCCTCCAGTTCCCGGCTGACCACGCGCCGGCCGGCCAGGGCCTCCGCCAGCAGGCGCGTCACCTCCTCCAGCGGCGCGTCCTTGCTCAAGTAGCCGCGCGCCCCGGCGGCGAAGGCCGCCTGCACGTAGCGCCGGTCGCTGTGCATGGAGAGGAACACGATGCGGCTGACGGGGAACTCCGCCAGGATCTGCCGGGCGGCGTCCAGGCCGTTGAGTCCGGGCATGGAGATGTCCATCAGGATCAGTTCGGGCTGGTGCTCGCGAACCTGGTGCAGCGCCGCGCGGCCGTCGGCGGCCTCCAGCACGTGACAGCCGGGAAAGCGTGCCTGGAGGGCCGGAGCCAGCGTGTCGCGCAACAGCTTGTGGTCCTCGGCCAGCAGGATCTTCATCGCGGGGCCTCCTGGACCGGGATGCGCAATTCGGCCCGCGTGCCGGCGCCCGGCGCGGAATCCAGCCGCAGGCTGCCGCCCAGGCTCTGCACGCGTTCGCGGATGCTGAAGAGGCCGAAGCCCGCGTTGCGGCGGCGCGGGTCCAGCCCGGCGGGCTCGAAGCCGCGCCCGTCGTCGCGCACGCTCGCGTGGACCTGGCCCGCCTCTTCCCAGAGCTCCAGCTCCACCCGGTTGGGCGCCGCGTGTTTCAAACTATTGAGCAGCAGCTCGCGCACGGAGGTGTAGAGCAGCACGCGGCGGTCGGGCTCCAGCGGCGGGGCGGGACGCGCGCCGGCGCGGAAGCTCACCCTGACGCCCTCCTGGCCGTCGTGGCGCTCGGCCAGCCAGTCCAGCGCCGCCGCCAGTCCCAGCTCGTAGAGCACGGGCGGGCTCAAGTCGAAACTGAGGCTGCGGATGGAGTGGACCGTGCGCGCGGACAGGTCCACCAGCTCGTCCAGGTCCTTCTCCAGCCCGGTGAACAGGGCCCGGTCGCGCAGGGTGAGCAGCTTGCGGCGCAGCAGGGCCAGAGCCTGGCCCACGTGGTCGTGCAGGTGCTCGGCCAGCTCGCGGCGCTGGCGCTCCTCGGCCAGGGTCAGCTCCGAGGACAGGCGGCCCAGCAACTCGCGGCACTGGCGCAGTTCGTCGTCTTGTGTCACGCGCGCAGGCGCTCCAGGATTTCCTCCGGCGTGGGAAAGCGCCCCTCGTCGTGCTTGCAGAAGAGCAGGCGCCCCCCGGCCTCCACGTCGAAGACGCCGCCGGAGCCGGGCGTCAGCGTGATGTCTTCGAACCCGTGCAACCCCAGATACTCCGCCAGACCGGCGGCCCGGGGCTGATAGTTTCAAACTTGGCAGTAGGTGATGCGGATCTGCATGATTCCCCCTGGTTGCGCCGTCCAGGTTGTCCGGACCGCCGGGGGAAGGTAGGGACCCGCTCCCTGTGGATCACTCAAATTGGTAGCCCAGCGTGCCGGGACACCACAGCTCGCCGTCGCCCACTTGGAAGTGAAGGGACCGCTGGCCCGGCTCCGTGCCGGTATCCCGCAGCTGCAGGTGCCAGGTGCCCTGGAAATCCCACGTGTCGTTGGGGATCCAGGTGGAATCCAGCAGTTCCAGACCGCCCATGTCCAGCAATTCCAGTTGCAAGGCATCGTCATTGGGGTCGTCCACATGCACCCAATCATCAAACACACTGCCCACCGGGTAGGGACCCCAGTTATCTCCATAGCCAGGTCCCAATTGCGGGGCGTAGTTGGGAATCTCAATCTCCAGCGTGTCCGCCACCAGGCGGCCCGCCAATTCCACGGCGGCCCACACCCGATGCGATCCACGGGCGCAAACTTCCCAGAGACAGCGGGTGGAGGTCCCGCTCAAATGGGCGCCGGCGTCCTCGCCCCACACGCAGAGGGCCTGCTCGGGCAAGGGCCGGTTGAACCGGGCCTCCACTTCCACGGCCCCGACCTGCACGCCCAGCGGGGCCAGTTCCAGCCGCAGCGTGAGGGAGTCGTTGCGCAGGGCGATCCATCTGCGGCAGATGTACTCGCTGTCTCCCCGGCGCAGGGTGGATTCGATCCAGGCGCTGTCCGCCAGCGGCGTGGTCCAGACCACTTCCCGACCCGCCCCGGCCAGCTGGCCGCCGCCCGCACGCCACTCATAGGTCCAGCCGTCGCGGTCGTCCACGGGCAGAAAGACCTCCACCGACGTCGGCATGCCGGACCACAAGTTCCACTCCGCCAGGCGGATGTCGTGGATGGGCGACTCCAGCTCGCCGGGCGGCAGACTGGAATCCGGCGCCGGGTCGGACTCCGTCAGGGAACAGCCCAGCGAGGTGAGTAGCAGGATCAGCGCCAGGCAGACGTGAAATGCCTGGCAGCAGGTGGATCGTGGTTTGGGCGAAGGACCGGGACGCATGACAACCCCCGAGTTGCCGCCGACCGGCGCGGCCGGGCGGCGGGCGGTGATGGCTCACGACAAGCGAACAACGGGGAACCAGACGCGATGGCGCTCCTCGGGCTGAAAGTCGGTCTTCTGGACGACAAGCGGGGGCAAAGAAGGGATGCGGGCAGCGGAAAAGCAATGGAAAGGTGAATGGGTTCAGATTCCGGCCGCTTCGTCGCGCAGGATCCAATGAGCCACGCCCTGCTCGGCCAGCCAGACCTCGGCGGCGGCGCCCATCAGCAGTCCCAGGGTGGACAAGAGGCCCGCCTGGCTGCAGGTGGGCGCCTGGACCGTGACGCTGCGCGGGGCCTGGGGCGGCGGCCAGCCCGTGCGGGCGTCGAGGATGTGGCCCAGGCGCAGGCCGCCGTGCTCCAGGCCGCGCCGGGCGTCGCCCGAAGTGGCCAGCGCGCCCGAACGCAACTCGAAGCCCCCCCGGGCGGCTTGTCCGCTGGCGGCCGGATCGTCCAGGCCCACGCGCCAGGGCGGTTCCCCCGGGCCACCTCCGCCGGCGCGCAGGTCGCCGCCGAAGTTCACCAGCCAGGAGGGGGCCTCGGCCAGCTGGGCGGCCACCCGGTCCACGGCATATTCCTTGCCCAGCCCGCCCAGGTCCAGTTCCCAACCCGCGGGCAGTCGAAGCCGCCGGCCGGCGCGGTCGCGCTCCACCCGGTTCCAGCCCACCCGGGCCAGCAGCGGACGCAGCTCGGCGGCCGTGGGCGGCCGGGCCCCGGCCTCGAAGCGCCAGGCGTGGCGCAGCACGCCGCTGCTCAGATCGAAGCGCCCGCCGCTCACCTGATAGGCCACGTCAGCCAAGTCCAGCAGGCCCTCGATTTCCGCGTCCGTTTCCACCCAGGCGCCGGCGGCGGCGTGCAGGCGTCCCAGCCAACTGTCCGTCCGATAGCGGCTGAAGCGGGTCTGGATGCGCCAGGCCTCCGCCGCGCCGGCCTGCGCCAGCGCGAGGGCCCGGCTGCGCGGGCAGTTTCGCAGGTGGATCTCGCAGGGTCCGGCAAAACAGGAAAAACGGGCGATCCAGCTGGATTCGCCCGCTTCAAGAATCAGCTCGCCCTGAGTCCCCGAGAGACGGGGTGACTCCTGGTCCATCGGGCCGCTCCCGTTCGTCAGAGGGTCGTGCGGAAACCCAGCGTCAGCATCCAGACCTGCAGATCCGGCACGAGATCCAGGTTGTGTTGCACGCCCACCGGCGTCGGCGACAGATCGAAGCGCTGGGTCATCACGGCCGGCTTGAGCCAGAACTGGCCCCAGTCCGCCTCGGGCAGATCCACGCGCAGACTGAAGGTCCAGGAGGTGAAGTCAGCCAGGCGCGAATCCGCCGTCAGGAATTCAGGCGCGCGGGCGTTGTAGTCGCTGCGCCGCAGGCTGTGGGCGTAGCTGTCCGCTCGGGTCTGGTCGCTGTAGCGCAGCTGCGGCCGGACGCGCAGCCCGGGCAGGCCCGCGTCGGGCTTCCACCAGTACTGCAGATCCAGGGTGTTGGATGCGACGCCCCAATCGTCCTGGTAGCGCCGGTAATCCGCGTGCAGCACGTCGCGCCCCAGGTGCAGGGCGTTGCCCCAGTAGACGGTCCAGCGGCTGCGGGAGTCGGGCCGGCTCTCGTTCACCCAGCTCACCGGCTCGCCGTCGGCATCCACCAGGCTCACGCCCTTGTAGGGATCGGTCAGGTAGCCCGCGTCGCGGCCGAAGCCCAGGTTGAGCTGGGTCAGCCAGCGGCGGTTCATGACCTGGGAAACGCCCACCAGCACGTCCTGGATGTGCTTGACGTCGCTGTCGCCCACGCTCACGCGGTTCTGATAGTCGCCCAGCGGCTCGGCCAGCCCGCCCGACGGGGTGACCAGATCCTCGCTCAGGCTGAAACCCAGGGTCAGGGTGGTCAGGCGCTGGTTGAAGTCCTGGTGGAAGGTGGCGCTGGCCCCCAGGCTGCGGTAGTCGGTCTCGAAAGAGCCGTTCAGCCCGGCGTTCAGTTTGAGCGTGTGGGTCAGGGGCCGCTCCAGGTCCAGGGAGACGGCGTGCCGCTGGTCACGGAAACTGCGCACCGGCAGTTCGCCCGTGGCGGCCGAATAGTGCTGGCCCGAGGGCGAGGTGAAGGTCTGGTGCGTGGCGGTGGGCGCGGCCCCGTTGGGGCTGGCGCCGCTCATGGCGTCGAAGCCGTAGCGCAGGCCGAGGGACTGCTCGCCCTTGAGGGGCAGGCGCAGCTGCAGCACGGGCTCCACCACGGCGATCCGGCCCTGCTCCTGGTAGACCAGGGTGGCCTGCTCGATGCTCAAACCGTGCAGGTCCAGGGCCTGGGCCGCGGGAGCGCCCAGCAGGCGCGCCACGGCCAGGGCCAGCAGCCCGGCGGCCTGGCCCGTGGGTCCGGCGGGGGCGGAGTTCAGTTGCATCCGCAGCCTCCCCCACCCACGCCCGCGCCGCCGTGGGCTGTTTCCTTGCTGAAATAGACGTGCTCGTCCAGGCTGGTCTCGAGCGGATCCGGCGCGGCCAGCATCTCGGGCTCGGCCAGCAGATCGCGCTCCCAGGGCTGGACGCGCGTGAAGAGGCAGCCCGAGCTGCCCAGGGCCAGCCCGAGCAGGCCGCCCAGCAGGAGAAGGCGGCGCATGCTCAGTTCTCCCCGACCACGGGGGCCGGCTCCGCCAGCAAGGTGCGGATGAAGGCCTCCAACTCCTGGGTTTCCTCAGGCCGGAAGCCCGTGTGGAGGCGGCGCAGCACGCCGGCGCGGTCCACCAGATAGGAACTGGGCATGCCGGGCAATTCATAGCGGCCGGCGGCCGTGCCGGCGGGGTCCAGGGCCACGGGGAAGCGGGCCGGATGCTGGGCCAGGAAGGCGTCGGCCTTCTTGCGCTGCTTGTCCACGTTGACAGCCAGTACGCGGAAGCCCTGCGCCTGGTACTTCTGCTGCAGCTCGTTCAGCCAGGGAAAGGACTGGGCGCAGGGCGCGCACCACGAGGCCCAGAAGTCCACCAGCACCACCTGCCCGCGCAGGGCGGCCAGGCTGAGCTCGCCCGTCAAGCCGGGCAGCTGAATCTCCGGGGCGGGTTGGCCGAGGACGGGCGCCGCCCGCAGCGCGGGCGCGGTCCACAGCACGAACAGCAGGATCAACAGGCCGCGCAGGCGGCCGGGCCAGGGGGCGTGACGACGAACAGTCATGCGAGCTCCTTGCAGGTTGTCATGAATACCAGATCGTCACCAGAGTCCGCTGGCTGCACTCCTGTTGGAAAAAATCGCCCGATTTGGCCCGAACCTTAGTCTTCGTCCCCATCCGCATGCTCCCCGGCGCCGGTTCCGGCGGCCGGCGCCCCGTCCGCGGCGGGCAGGGCCAGGCCCGCCCGGGCGGCGGCAGCTTGATGCTGATACACCAGTTCGCCGCCCGCCTTGCCCGTCCGCAGGGCCAGGGCCAGGCTGACCACAGACACCCCCAGCAGCAGGAAGGGCAGGACCCGGCGCAGAGTGGCGCCCAACGGCAAGAGCAATGTGAGGCTCAGGACCAGGCCCGCCACGGTGCTCCAAAGGAACACCTCGGCCGCCTCCTCGTGGGCGTGCAGGGCGGCCTCGGGCACGGCGCGCTCCACGCGCTCCTCCTCGTCCCCGCCGCTGCGCAGGGCGGCCAGGCTGCCGGCCGTCAGCAGGACCTGGACCAGCACCACGGCCAGCCAGGCGGAGGGAGTCAGTTTGCCCTTGCCGTCCAGGATCGCCAGCAGCAGCAACAGCAGGGGCAGGAGGATCGCCAGACCCAGCGGCACGTGCACGATCATTGGATGCAGAAGTCCGTCCATGGAATTCTCCCTGACTGGTGTGTCGGTCGATTCTGGGTCCCAATATGGCCGAAGAATCGTCCGGGACAATCCGTCGGATGGACCGTCCGGTTCATCTCTTGCTGGTCAACGGTTTGAGTCGGCTGATGCGTCAGGCGACAGGGACCTTTCACACGTCGTGAAAGTACGCATCGCATCCGGAATCTCTCGAGGCCCGGGGCTGATCCGCCACTCCGGGGTTTCAACCCCGTCCGTGTGGCCAAAAACAGGGACACCCCGACCGCGGCCGGGGTGTCCGTCGTCGTCGTCGTAGGGGACGACCTACATCATGCCGTCCATGCCGCCCATGCCGCCCATGCCGCCGCCGCCGGGCATCCCGCCCGACTTCTCTTCCGGGATCTCGTGGATCGTGATCTCGGTCATCAGCATCAGGCCGGCCACGGAGGCCGCGTTCTCCAGCGCCGTGCGGGTCACCTTGGCCGGATCGATCACGCCCATGGCCTTCAGGTCGCCGTAGGTCTCGCTGGCGCAGTTGAAGCCGTAGTTGACGTCCGACTTGCTCAGGACTTCCTGCACGATGATCGCGCCTTCCAGACCGGCGTTGGCCACGATCTGGCGGATGGGCTCCTCCAGCGCGCGCCGCACGATCCGGGCGCCCACCTTCTGGTCGCCGTCCAGCTTGAGCTCGTCCACCTTGGACATGGAGCGCAGCAGGGCCACGCCGCCGCCGGGGACGATGCCCTCTTCCACCGCCGCGCGCGTGGCGTGCAGGGCGTCCTCGACGCGGGCCTTCTTCTCCTTCATCTCCACCTCGGTGGCGGCGCCGATGTGCAGCACGGCCACGCCGCCGGCCAGCTTGGCCAGCCGCTCCTGGAGCTTCTCGCGATCGTAGTCGGACGTGGTGTCCTCGATCTGCTTGCGGATCTGGTCCACGCGGCCCTTGATGGTCGCGCTGGCGCCGGCGCCGTCGACGATGGTCGTGTTGTCCTTGTCGATGCTGATGCGCTTGGCCTGGCCCAGGTGCTCCACGCCGGCGTTCTCCAGCTTGAAGCCCGTCTCCTCGCTGATCACCGTGCCGCCCGTCAGGATGGCGATGTCCTCGAGCATGGCCTTGCGGCGGTCACCGAAGCCCGGCGCCTTGACGGCGGCGACCTTCAGCACGCCGCGCATCTTGTTCACCACCAGGGTCGCCAGGGCCTCGCCCTCCACGTCCTCGGAGATGATCAGCAGCGGACGGCCGCTCTGGACCACCTTCTCCAGCACGGGCAGCAGGTCACGCATGGTGCTGACCTTCTTGTCGTAGATCAGGATGAAGGGATCCTCGAGCTCCACTTCCATGGACTCGGGGTTGGTGACGAAGTAGGGGCTCAGGTAGCCGCGGTCGAACTGCATGCCTTCCACGGTGTCGACGTAGGTCTCGTTGCCCTTGCTCTCCTCCACCGTGATCACGCCGTCCTTGCCCACCTTGTCCATGGCGTCGGCAATCAGGTCGCCGATCTTCTTGTCATTGTTGGCGGAGATGGCGCCCACCTGGGCGATGTCTTCCTTGCCCTGGACCGGCACGGACATGGCCTTCAGGTTGGCGCAGACGACCTCGACGGCGGCGTCGATGCCGCGCTTGAGCTCCGTCGGGTTGGCGCCGGCGGTGACGTTCTTCAGGCCTTCGCGCAGGATGGCCTGGGCCAGAACCGTGGCCGTGGTGGTGCCGTCGCCGGCCTGGTCGCTGGTCTTGCTGGAGACCTCGCGCACCATCTGGGCGCCCATGTTCTCGATGGGGTCCTTCAGCTCGATCTCCTTGGCGACGGTGACACCGTCCTTGGTGACCAGCGGAGCGCCGAACTTGCGGTCGATGACCACGTTGCGGCCCTTGGGGCCCAGGGTGGCCTTGACGGCGTCGGCGAGCTTGTCCACACCGGCCTTGAGGGCGGTGCGGGCGGTGGTGTTATAGGTGATGGCCTTTGCCATGATTCGCTTCCTTTCTTCTGAAGAACTACTCGACCACGGCCAGGATGTCACTGCGGCTGAGGATCAGGTAGGTCTCACCGTCCACCTTCACCTCGGTGGCGCCGTACTTGGCGAACACCACCTTGTCGCCTTCCTTCACCAGCTCCTGAATGGGCTTGCGACCCTCGGGGGCGTCGTTGCCCACGGCGATCACCTTGCCCATCTGGGGCTTCTCTTTGGCCGTGTCCGGGATGATGATCCCGCCGGCGCTCTTCTCGATGGACTCGTCCAGGCGGGTGACGATGACCCGGTCGTCCATGGGCTTCAGCTTCATGGCTTCCTCCGTTCGATTGGTTGAGTATTGAAAGAGGTTCGATCGCTGTCTGTTAGCACTCACTTGCTGCGAGTGCCAACAAGTAACAGCGCGCGGGGCAGTTTGTCAAGAGGGAGAAGACGCCGGAGCGCCCGGTCGCGGCCCGTTTGTGCTCTTTTTCAGGCAGACGGGCACCCGGCGGAGATCCAGCGGCGCTCAGGGAAACAGGGAGCCCTGGACGGCCGTCGCCGGCTCGATCAGCCCGGGATGGTCGCTGGCGATACCGTTGACCTCGGGGCCCACTTCCCAGCACTCCAGGTGCTCCGCCGGCCAGGGCAGCAGCCGGTCGCGCCACTCGGACTCGCCGCCCAGTCCGCCCAGCCAGCTCGCCCAGTCCGCTTCCGCCATCACCACCGGCATCCGCTCGTGGATGTGGGAGATCGGCGCGCTTGCCACGCAGGTGAGGATCGTGAAGGCGCGTCCCGAACCCTGGCGCGCCTCCCACCAGAGCCCGGCCATGAGCGCGACCTCGCCGGCGGCGGGCCGGATGAACCAGGGGCGTCGAATGCGCCCCTCGCGCTGCCACTCGTACCAGCCTTCGCAGGGCACCAGACAGCGACCAGCCTCCTCAGAAGCGGCCGCGAAGGCGAGGCGGAAGGCGGGCAAGCGGGCGGCGGTCTCGGCGCGGGCGTTGATCAGCAGGCCGATGGGGCGCGCCGGGTGCTTGACGCCCCAGTGCAGGCGTTCCAACCGGCGCTTCCCCGCGAGCAGGCGCAGGGCGGCCGCGGACTGGCCGGGCGCCAGGTTCCAGCGCGGCTCCAGCCCCTCAGGCAACTCGTCCTGCTCGAGAGCCAGGCGCTCGAGCAGGTGCTTGTCCACTCGACTGAAGGCGTAGCGTCCGCACATGAGTCCCTCGCTTCCGCTTGCCGCGTCCGGCCGGCTCGCCTGTGACGCCTGGACACGCCGAAGCTCGAGAATCTCCTCCGCAGAGTCGACTCCCGAGCCTCGGGTTCAAGCCAAGCAAGGCGCTACTTCTTCGTCGCCTTCAGCGCCGCGATCTGTCCCTGGCGCGCCAGGTCGATGGATTCGCCCAGGATGCGCGCCGCTTCCTGCGGGGCGTGGAAGCCCATGGAGTTTTCCGCCGCGATGTAGTCCAGCCGCCACTGGGCCGCCCGCTGCAGCTCGCGGGCCGGATTCAGGGCCAGGCTGTCCACGCCCGCGGCCTTGGCGGCCTGGACGGCGTCCAGCAGGTCCATCAACGCCGCGCCGCTCTGCTGGAGCAGCTTCTGGTTGCGGTCCTGGATCAGGTCGACGCGCGCCTTCAGCTCCTCCTCCGGGAAGTGGTGGCAGGTCTGGCAGGCGCGGTTGATGTTCAGGAGCGGGCTGCGCACCCAGTGGTCGCTGACCTTGGTGGCGCCCTCGCGCATGTAGGGCATGTGGCAGTCGGCGCAGGAGACGCCGCTGCGCGCGTGGACGCCCTGGCTCCAGAGCTCGAACTCCGGGTGCTGGGCCTTGAGGATCTGCGCGCCGGACTCCTTGTGGTTGTAGTCGAAGAAGCGAGCGCCGTCGGGGAAGGTGGTGCCGTTCCAGTGCGTCTCGAGGTCCTCGACTTTCAGTCCCTTGGACCAGGGGAACTCCAGCGGCATCTTCGTCGAGCAGTAGTACTCCACGTGACACTGCCCGCAGACGAAGGAGCGCATCTCCTGGCGCGTGCCGTCGGTGTTGGGATCGTAGGGCGCGCTCTTGGGTCCCTGGCGCCAGCGCTCCACCGAGGGCAGCATGGGCACGGGAGAGTCCGAGGCCGCCAGGGCCTGGATGCCCAGGATGAAGCCCGGCCGTGTCACACGCAGCGCCATCGTCGCCGGGTCGTGGCAGTCCACGCAGCTCACCGGATGGGCGTGGCCGCCGTCGTGGAGCTTCTGGCTCATCTCCTGGTAGCTGAGTTTGTAGGATTCCGCGAAGCCCTTCATCGCGTCGCCGCCGCCCAGTTCGCGGTAGAGGGGCATCACCGAGGCGTGGCAGTGGATGCAGGAGCCCGACTGGGGCTTGCTCAGGCGCTGGGTGGCCTCCTGATCCGCCAGCATGTAGGCGTGGCCGCGCCGGTCGCGGTAGTCGATGGAGAACGCGTAGCCCAGGAACATGCGCTTGAGCCAGGGGTCGCGCTCGATCTTCTCGTCGGGCAGGGCCTCGCTGCCGCCGTGGCCGCCGAAGCGCGTGCGGGTGGTGACGGCCGTGCGTTGGTAGGCGTCGTACTGGCGCGGCCAGTTCTTGCCCCAGACCGCCGGATCCGTGGTGTCCTCCGTGACCTCCACCACGCGGGTGAGCGGCGCGGCCGCCTCGCCCTTGCGCTCGACGATGGTCACCAGCAGGGCCGTGGCGCCCGCCGCGGCGAGCGCCGTCCCCAGGAGCAGGCCCCAGAAGACCGGGCGCCGGGTGAAGGAATTCGCGTCACTCATGCTGCGTCCTTTCCGCTTGTTCTCCGCGCTCCGGGCCGCCCAGGCCCGCGCTCTCGCCGTGTCCCACCGCCGCGTGACAGTGCACGCAGCTCACCGCGTCCCGGTCCGTGCGCGCGCCGGCCAGCAGCGGGTGGACCAGCTCGCCGTGGCAGCGCAGGCAGTTCTCCTGCAGGATGGCGCTGTTGCCGGGTTTGATGAGGATGGGTTCGTGGAAGTTCTCCAGGGTGAAGCCCTTGGAGTGGTGCCAGCCGTTGGAGGCCTTGGCCAGGTACTTGGGCACGAAGGCCACGGGCAGGTGGCAGTCCACGCAGCCCGCCGCCTGATGGTGGCTGCCCTTCAGCCACGAGTCGTACTGGGGCCGCATGATGTGGCAGTTCATGCAGGCCGCCGGATCCGTGCTGAAGTAGGACAGGCCCTCGGCGTAGTGGAAGGTGAAGGCCCCCACTCCCAGGGCCAGGCCGCCCAGCAGGGCCAGGGCCACCCAGCGGGCCCGGATTCCGCCTCCGCCGCGCGGGGCTCTTTCCTCGCTCATGCCTCCTCCTCTCCGCAACCCAGCGTCGGCTGTTCTGCTACCTGAGTGTGGGGTTTTTATGTGAAACAATCAACAGGTGGTCGGGGATCGCCACTGATCGCAGCGGGCGCCGATGGTGCCCGCGCAGCGGATTGTTCTTGCCTGCTGTGCATCTGTTCACTATGATGTGAACAAAAGGACAGCATGATGGTCGCACGAACCCTGGCACTGCGCATTCCCCACCTGCTCGCCCAGGTGGAAATCCGCCTGAATCCCGCCCTGCGGGAACGCGCCTTCGTGGTGGCCACCAGCCGGGAATCCCGCGCCCAGGTGCTGGGGCTCTCCCCCGCCCTGGGCCGCGGCGGCCTCCAGCCCGGGGCGCCGCTGGCCGCCTGGCTGCGCCGGCAGCCGGAACTGCTGGTGCTGGAGGGCCGGCCGGAACGCGTGGAGGCCCTGCTGGCGGGGATCCGGCTCCGACTGGAAGAGCTGGTTCCCCAGGTGCGCTCGCCGCGCAACGGGCTCTTCCTGCTGGACCTGCGCGGCAGCGGCCTGCTGCACCCGGACGAGCGCGCGCTGGGGCGCCGGCTGCTGGAAACCCTGCAGGTCCGCGAAGGCGTGCTGGCCGCCGCGGGGCTGGGGTCCTCGCCCCTGGCCGCGCAACTGCTGGCCCGGCGCGCCGGCCCGGGCGAGCTGCACGCCGTGGACGGGGCCCAGGAGCGGCGCATCCTGGACGATCTGCCCCTGGCCGGGCTGCCGGACCTCTCCCTAAGCCTGCTGGCCGCGCTGGCCCGGGGGGGCATCCGCTTCGTGGGGGAGGCGCGCGCCCTGCCTGCCGAGCAGCTGGAGCGCCTGCACGGCGAGGCCGGCGGGCGGCTGCGCGCCCTGCTCGAGGAGCTGGATCCGGCCGCCGGGGTCGCCGCGCCCGAGCGCCTGCGGGCCCGGCGCCGGCTGGCCGCGGACAGCGCCGATCCGGCCCGGCTGGGCGACGTGCTGCTGGAATTGCTCGAAGAGTTGCTCGGCCGCACGCGGGAAGCGGCCGGCCAGCCCCGGCGCCTGCTGCTGCGGCTGGTCTGGAACGACGGCCAGCGCAGCCTGGGCGGGCGGCGGCTGCGGGTCCGGGACGGGGAGAGCCGGCGCCAGTCCCTGCGGCGCGTGGGGCGCGAGTTGCTCGGGCAGGCCCTGGCCGCGCGCCGCCTGCGCGTGCGCGAACTGGAACTGGAACTGGAGCTGGAGGCCGAGTCCGCCCAGCTGCCGCTCTTCCAGGAGAACGGACGGGCCGAGAACCGGGAGCGGCGGCTGGACCAGGCGCTGGGCCAGCTGCGGCGGCGCTGGGGGGCCCAGGTGGTGCGGCTGGGACCCCGGCAGGCGGACGCCGGACCCTTGGACGCAGCGTGACACGAATCATAAGCGATGGAGCCGACGATGACGACCCTGGCCTGGACCCTGAACGCGCCCGCCCTGCGGCGGGCCCGCCCCCTCTGGCTGACGACCCTCGGACTGGGCCGGGAGGCCCTCTTCACCCTAGGGCACTGGATCCACCGCCTCTTCGTGCCCGGCTGGTGATGCCGTGCTCGAGGCGCACAGCCACTTCAGCTTCGGCCAGGGCTGCGCGTCCGTGGAGGAACTGGCCCGGACGGCGGCGGCCCGGGGCTGGCCGGCGCTCAGCCTCTGTGACCGGCGCGGACTCTACGGGATGGTGGAACTCCAGCGCGCCAGCACGCGGCTGGCCGAGGAGGGCATCCCCCTGCGCCCCGTACTCGGGGCCGGCTTCCCGCGGCTGGGGGGCGCCCTGGTGCTGGCCGAGGGCGCCGCGGGCCTGGCCGAGCTCTGCCGCCTGACCACGCTGGATCAGCTGGGGCCGGGCTGGGAGACGCGGCCGCCCCTGGGCTGGGCTGGGCGGGACATCCCGCTGGCGCTTCCCACCCCCGCGGACGAGCTCGGTCCCGCGGACGAGGGCAGCGTGGACGAAGACCCGGCGAGCGCCGAGGCCCCCCCGCCCGTCGGGGAGGACGAGTGGCGCGGGGCGCTGCTGGCGGCCTGCCGCGAACTGCGGCACTGCCAGCTGGTGCTGCCGGAACCGGCGCTTGCTCTGCTCGTGCCGGAGGCCGGAGACTCCTTCCGCCCGGAGGGCGACCGGCTCAGCGTGGCCCTGGACCCCGCCGCCGACCGCGGGGCGGCCAACCGGCTCTGGCGCCGGGCCCGGGAACTGGAGCTGCCCGTGCTGGCCCACGGCGTCTGCGACTACCTGGACGAGGCCGACGCCCCCCTGCAGCAGCGCGTCCGCGCCCTGCACGAGAACACCAGCCGGGAGCGCATCCTGGCCAGCGGGCGCTGGAACCCCCGGGGCGCGCTGCCCACCTGGGGCGAATTCCAGCGGCCCTTCGCCCGCCTGCCCGCGGCCCTGCGGCGGCTGGAGGCGCTCTGGGAGCGCTGCTCGCCGGGCGTGGAGACCGGCCGCCTGCACCTGCCGCGCCTGGACGAACCCGGCGACGACCTGGAGCGGCTGCGCGCCCACTGCCTGGAGGCCCTGCCGCGCCGCTACCCGGCCCCCGGACCCTGGCGCCGCCGCGGACCGGACGGCCGGCCGGGCAGCGTGGGCCAGACGGATCCGGCCCGCGCCCGGGAGCGCCTGGAGCGCGAGCTGGAGGTGATCGGCCGGCTGGGTTTCGCCGGCTACTTCCTGGTGGTGCGCGAGATCGTCCGCTTCGTGCAGGAGCAGGGGCTGCCGATGATCGGGCGCGGCAGCGCGGCCAACTCGCTGGTCTCCTACTGCCTGGGCTTCACCGAGGTGGATCCCATCCGCCACCGGCTCTCCTTCGAGCGCTTCCTCAATCCCTGGCGCTCCACGCCGCCGGACATCGACCTGGACTTTTCCTGGGCCGACCGCGACCAGGTGCTGCGCTTCGTGCTGGAGCGCTTCGGAGCCCGGCACGCGGCGCTGCTCTGCACCACCGTGACCCTGGGTCCGCGGGGCGCGCTGCGCGAACTGGCCAAGGTGGAAGGGCTGGGCGGCCGGGAGCTGGAGGAGCTGACCCGGCACTTTCCGCGCTCCCCGGGCGACTGGGAGCGCGAGGTGCTGGAGCATCCCGAGCGCCACGGCCTGAAGCCCGAGCAGGAACCTCTGCGCGGCCTGCTGCCCTGGGTGCGGCGGCTGGTGGGCCTGCCTCGCCACCTGGGCATCCACGTGGGCGGCGTGCTGATCACGCCCGAACCCATCACCACCTGGCTGCCCCTGCAGCGCGCCGGGCGCGGCGTGACCGTCACCCAGCTGGACATGCACCCCGTGGAGGAGCTGGGCCTGCTCAAGATCGACCTGCTGGCCCAGCGCGGGCTGGGCGTCTACAGCGACCTGACGCGGGAGGGCGCGGCCGCCGGCCTGCCGCCGCCGCCGCGCACGCCCTACGAACTGGAGCTGGATCCGCCCACCGCCGCCCTGGTGCGCGACGGGCGCAGCATGGGCTGCTTCTACATCGAGTCGCCGGGCATGCAGTCGCTGCTGCGCAAGCTGCGCTGCGGCTGCTTCGAGGATCTGGTGGCCGCCAGTTCGATCATCCGCCCGGGCGTCTCCGAGTCCGGGATGATGCAGGCCTTCGTGGAGCGGCACCGCGCGGTGGCCGCGCTGCCCCCCGGCGCCCCCTGGCCCGTGGAGTACCCGCACCCGCTGCTCCAGGACCTGTTGGAGGACACCTACGGCGTGATGGTCTACCAGGAGGACGTGATGCACGTGGTGAGCGGCCTGGCCGGCATGAGCCTGGCCGAGGGCGACCTGCTGCGGCGCGCCATGAGCGGCAAGGGGCTGGACAAGCTGGCCCTGGTCAGTTTCGAAGAACGCTTCCTGGGCGGCTGCGCCGGACGCGGGGTGCCCGAGGCCGTGGCCCGCGAGATCTGGCGCCAGGTGGCCTCCTTCGCGGGTTACGCCTTCTGCAAGGCCCACAGCGCCAGTTTCGCCGTCCTCAGCTACCGGCTGGCCTGGTACAAGGCCCACCGGCCGGCGGAATTCATGGCCGCCGTGCTCACCAACCAGGGCGGCTTCTTCTCCAGCGCGGCCTACGTGCAGGAGGCCCGGCGGCTGGGCCTGAGCGTGGACGGACCCTGCGTGGTCCACGGCGCCGACCGCTACAGTGGCGGGTCCGGCCGCCTGCGGGTGGGCCTGCAGCAGGTGAAGGGGCTGGAACGCGCGACCCGGCGGCGCATCCTGCGGGAGCGCGGGCGCGCGCCCTTCCGCGGCTTCGCGGATTTCCGCCGGCGCAGCGGGGCGGGCCGCGGCGAGCTGGAATCCCTGATCCACAGCGGGGCGCTGGACGCCCTGGCGGGCTCGGGCGATCCCCGCGAGCGGCGCCCGGCCCTGCTCTGGCACCTGCAGCTGGCCCCTGACATCCGGCGCGACGAGCCCGGCCTGTTCGCCACAGAGGACCGCGTGCCTGCCGGCCAGGGCCGCTGGAGCTGGATCGAGACCTGGTCGCGGGAGCGCGAGGCGCTGGGCTTCGGGCTCTGCCGCCATCCGCTGGAGCTGTTCGATTTCGGCGCGCTGCCTGAGCGCTGTGTGCGGGCGGCGGAACTCGGTGCCCACGTGGGGGAGCGGGTGGGCCTGCTGGGCTGGGTGTTCGCGCGCAAAGTGATCCGCACGCGCACCGACCAGGCCCGGATGGCTTTCCTCTCGCTGGAGGACGCCAGCGGCACCTTCGAGGCCGTGCTCTTCCCCGCCGTCTGGGAGCGCCACGCGCTGCTCTGCCGCGATCCGGGTCCCTTCCACCTGGAGGGCCGGGTGGAACTCGAGGCCGACGAGCCCATGCTGCAGGTGGAGAGCCTGCGGGCGGCCGGCCGGCTCTCGGAGCAAGCGGCCCGGGACGCGGTCCAGGGTTAAGGACGATTCGAGAGAAACGCTCAGGCAGGGAGTGGCGGAGCCGCGCCGGACTCGAGCCGGCAGCTCCCGCCGCGTAGGTCCAGCCAGTCCAGCCGCAGCTCGTGCGCGCCCGCTGCCAGGGGCGCCCAGCCTTCGAGCCACGCCGCCGGTTGGAATCCATCGTGGTCCAGCAGCAGGTGGCCGTCCAGCCAGAGCCGCGCCAGGCTGTAGCTCTCCAGCCGGAAGCGCCAGATGCCGCTGTGGGGGACCGTGATCGTCGTGCGGCGCTGCAAGCCGCGCACGGGACCCCAGGGTGCCAGCGGCGGCAGGGTAGGCGTGGCGGGCCCGGAGACCCAGGGTTCGGCGGGCGGCGGCGGGGGCGACAGCGGCTCGGCCCAGCGCTCCTCCACGGCGGCCCGCGGCCAGTCCAGCGTCTCCAGCGTGAACTCCGCCTGGGAATCCGGCGCCACCAGGCGCCAGTCGGGCTCGGCGGCCAGCAGCCAGCGGGCCGTGACGATGGATTCCGACGCGGCCGGAATCCGCGCGGGCCAAGGTTCGACCCAGTTCAGCTCCAGCTCCAGCGGCCGGCTGCCGAGCACTCCCAGGCGCTGGCGCAGGGCCAGCCGGCGCCGCCCGGCCATGGGAGCCATTCGTAGCGTCCCCTCCGCCAGCGGCTCCCAGTCGCCGTCGTCCCAGCGCGCCTCCAACTCGGTCTCCGGCAGGCAACGGGTGATGCGCAGGTCGAGGGACTCGCCGCTCAGGGCCAGCGGGGCGCCGGACACGTGGGGCGGATCCAGCCGGGGCCGCCAGCCCCGGGCCTGCTGATCGCGCAGCAGGGCGGGCAAACGGCCAGCAAAGTCCGCAGCACCCCGCGGCCCGGCCCAAAGCGTCTCCAGCAGCGCGGCCAGGCGCGGCTGCAGGCGTTCCATCAGCAGGTCCTCATCCGCCACGTACTCGCTCCAGAGGTTGCCCTGGGCGCCCAGCAGCCCGGCGGCCGAGGCTCCACCGGCAGGATCGAAGGCCCGCAGGTCCTGCCAGGAATTCCAGCCGCCGATGGCCCGCGGCTGCTCGCTCCCCGAACCCGGGTAATGATCCAGATAGCACGGGTGCTGGGGGCAGGCCACGGTGGCGAAGCCCGCCGCCAAGCAGCGTTCCACGGCGGCGGCGCCGCGCCAGGCGAAGAGCAGGGAGCCGGGGGGTGGCGGGCCGTCGAGGGCCTCGTCCCAGAAGGCGCCGCGCAGGCCGCGCTCGCGCAGGAGCGGTTCCAGCTGGCGCAGCCACCAGCCCGGCAGGGCCTCCACGCCCGGCAGGCCGGCCCGGCGCGCCTGTTCGCGGCAGCGCGGGCAGCCCGCCCAGGCCCGGGCGGGCACCTCGTCGCCGCCCAGATGGACGACGCCGAAGGGAAAGAGCGCGGCCAGTTCGTCCAGCAGCTCGCCCATGAACTCCGGCAAGGCGGGATTCCCCAGGCAGAGCAGGGCCTCGTGGCAGCCCCAGGCGCGGGGTCGCGGACCGCCCCGACCGGGGCAGGCCAGGTCGGGCCGGGCCTCCAGCAGGGCGCCGCAGTGCCCGGGCAGGTCCACCTCGGGCAGGATCTCCACGCCCAGCTCGCGGCCGTGGGCCACCAGGGCGCGCAGTTCGTCCACGCTCAGTTGCGGGGAGAGGGCCGCGAGCTCGGGCCGGCCAGGCAGGGGCAGGCTCCAGCCCTGGTCGTCGGTCTGGTGCAGGTGCAGGCGGTTGCCGCGCCCGGCGGCCACTTCCTCCAGCAGGGCGTGCAGGCGTGGCGCAGGCCAGGCATGGCGCGCGCAGTCCAGCATCACGCCGCGCCAGGCCTGAAGCGGGGAGTCCGCCACCCGCAGGGCGGGCAGCGCCGTGTCACAAGTCCGCAGCCGGGCCAGGGTCTCCAGGCCCGCGTGCAGGCCCGCCTCGCCGCCGGCGGCCAGCGTCGAGGCCTCCGCCCGCAGCTCCAGTTCGAAGCCTTCCGGCTCCAGGTCCGGGCGCAGACTCAGGTCCAGCGGGATCCGCTCCCGCGCATCCGACGGTGTCAGAGCGCGCCGCCGGGCATGGGCCAGCAGCCGGGCCCGGGCCTCCGGGTCCAGCTCCTGCGCGGCTTCCGACGGAGTGAAGTGGAGGTGAAAGGCCTGGCCTGGGTGGAGCGCGGCGCCCGGCCGCACTTCCAGCGCGCGGGGCGGGGGCAGACTGGGGGGCCAGAAGGAGGCGGCGTCCATAGGGAGAACGAAGGCCCGGCCGGAGCCGGGCCTGTCCGGTTCAGGCAGCGGGACCCATGGAACTCTTCTTGGCGCGCTCGATGGACTGCAGCGCCAGATAGCGGTCGCCGAAGCGGCTCAGGTTCTGGGTCTCCAGGTCGAATTGCTCCAGGTGGCGCTCCTCGTCCTCCACCAGACCCTCGAAGATCTTCTTGGTGGCGGAGTCGGCGTTGGCGCCGGACTCGTTGGCCCAGAGGTTGTAGTCGCGCGCGCTCTCCTGCTCCATGCGCGCAGCCATGGCCAGCATCTCGCGCACGTCCGTGACGGGCTGGACCTCGTGGCCGGCTTTCATCAGGACCTCGCCCTTCAGGAACAGGATCCGCTCGGCCAGCCGCTCCACGTGCATCATCTCTTCGATGGCGATGCGCCGATAGAGGCTGGAGAGCAGCTCGAAGCCCTGGTCGTCGCAGTGGAAATGGAAAAACATGTACTGGTGGACGGCGGCCAGTTCGTCGGCCACGGCCCGGTTCAACAGTTCAATGCTCTTGGCATGCATGGATGACTCCAAAGTTGTGTTCAGGGCTCCAAGGTAGCCTGTCGGCGGGGGATTTCGAAGCCCCTTCTCCACGAGCACCCCGCGGGCGGGGCTGTCAAATTCCTGGCACCCGCCGCTCGGGCGGGCGACTCCCCCCCGCGATTCCTACCGTGAAGGGGACACCGGAATCGGGAGGAAGCTCATGACCGTCGCACCGGACACGCCCTAGACCCCGGGCCTGCGGCCCCGCTTCGAGACGGAACACGCGGTGGCCCGGGCCACGCTCGTGCACGCGGCCCGGGAACGACTGGGCCGGCCGGACTGTCCCTTCGCCGGCGCCGTACTGAGCGACCACATCTGGCTCAGCCTGCCCAAGGACAGGCGCCGCCTCTGGTCACCCGTGCTGGAACTCCAGCTGCGAGAAGAGGCCGCGGGGCGGCTGCGGATCAGCGGCCAGTTCGGACCGGCGCCCGGCGCCTGGACTCTCTTCCTGGCCCTCTACGCCTTCACCGTGCTCTGCGCGGGGCTGGCCCTGCTCTGGGGCAGCTCCGTCTGGCTGCTGGGCGGCCGGCCCACCATCCTTTGGGCGCTGCCCGGCGCCGGCCTGCTCCTGCTGCTCCTGCATGGGATCGCCCAACGCGGCCAGCGGGCCACGCGCCACCAGATGGTCGAACTGCGCCACTGCGTGCAGACCCTGCTGGACGAGCTCGAGCCCTCGGCCTGAGTGCGCCACCTCCGCTTCCCCCACAAGAAAACGCCCCGACGAATGCCGGGGCGCTTTGTCTCACGAAGGGAGGCCGCCGCTTACTTGACCAGCAGCAGCTTCTGGGTGGCGCTGACGCCCTGGCCTTCCAGCCGGGCCAGGTAGAGGCCGCTGGCCAGCGCGGAGGCGTCGAAGCTCACCTGGTGCTCGCCGGCGGCGTGCAGGCCCTGGCTCAGGACGGCCACTTCCTGGCCGGCCAGGTTGATCACGCTCAGGCGCAGGTCCGCCGCCTCACGGTTGACGAAGCGCAGGGTGGTGACCGGGTTGAAGGGGTTCGGATAGGCTTCGCGCAGCTCGAGGGCCGCGGGACGGCTCAGGGCCGGATCCACGTCGGTCAGGGTCCACCAGTCGCCCAGCTCGCCGAAGGTGTTGAGCACGTCGTAGGTGGGATTGGTGTCGTCGATGACCACCACGTGGTCGGCCTGGAAACCGGCCTCGTTGTCGTGGCCGTTGGCGCCGTACTTGTAGGTGATCCGGCGGGAGCTGAACTGGGTGAAGAGCACGTCGCCCTCGAAGAGCGTGCCCGTGGTGTTCACCAGCTGGTAGGCCGGCGGGACCAGGTCCCAGGGCCAGTTGTTCCAGGGGCCGCAGATGGACGTGTAGGTGATCTCGCCATAGGAGCTCAGGCCCTGGTTGGTCTCCCCCGGATGTTCCACGAACCAGGCCTGGACGGGCCAGAGGTCCACGCCGAAGTGCACGGTCACGTCCTGGGCGATGATGTCGTTCCAGGTCACGTCGTCGAACCAGGCCTCGCCCAGCACGATCTCGCCGTAGCCGTCGCTGTCGTTGTCAGGCAGGCCGGTGGTGATGGGGATCAGCCGGTTGGCCACGCTCTCCCAGCGGGCGGAGGCTTCGTTCTGGTCTTCCAGGATGACGTACTTGAACTCCAGGTTGGAGTCCACCTCGACGTTGTCGAACTGGATGTTGAGGTAGTAGTGGCCCGGGTTGCCGCCCTCCTCGCTCATGACCACGGCGCCGCCCCAGTTGCCCAGGTTGGCGTGGCCGCCGCGCAGCACGATCCAATCCGTCAGCGGGTCGAAGGTGCCGTTGGCCGTCATTACCTGCATGTTGACCTGGAACAGGACTTCCACGTTGGTCAACTCTCCGGCCGAGTCCTGGTTGTTGAAGTAGACGGGCTCCAGCGTCGTGGCGCCCGCGACCAGGGTGAAGGAGCGGTTGTCCACGCTCTCCCAGTTGTCCGCGCCGCCGGCGGGCAGGGTCACGTACTTGAACTCCACCAGCGTGCCCAACAGCTCATCGGGCATGTCGTAGGTGCCGGTGTAGAGCATGTCGCCCGCATTGACCAGGGTGGGATTGGCGCCGCCCCAGCCGTTGAAGGTTCCGCGCACCACCACCTGGTCGGTGTCGGGGTTGAAGTTGCCCAGCTCCTGCTGGATGTCCATGTGGATCTGGAAGGTCACCGGGTTCTGGGCGCAGGCCCAGCCGGCCAGCAGCAGCAGACCCAGGGTGTTGGCTAGTCTCTTCATGTCACTCTCTCCTCAGAATTGGAACGTTCAAGGATTACCAGCGGAAGGCCAGGCTGTAGCGCAGGACGGAATCCAGCCGGCCGTAGTCCTCCCAGGAAGCGTCCACCTGCAGGCGACTGCCTGCCCCCAAAGGATAGGTGAATCCGGCTCCCAAGGCAAGACCGCCCTCCCGATCATGCAGAAACAGGTCGCGATAACCACCGCGGAGCTGGAAGCGCTCGCGGAAGCTGTACTCCGTGCCCAGGGACACGGATTCGGAGGCCCGGTCCACGCCGTGGACGGCGTCCGCCGCCAGCACGAGGGAGTGTTCCGGGCTTTCGTAGACAGGCAATTCCGCGCCGATGCGGAAGGTGATGGGCAGGGGCCATCGGTAGACGTCCAGGTTGACGGGCACGGCAGGGTTGTCGCCGTTCTCCGTCTCGTCCATGTCGTGTCCCAGCAAAAGGTCGGTGCCCGCCATCTCCATGTTCAGGCCGGCGTGCTGGATGCTCATGCCCAGCAGCATGTCGCGGAACCCCGTCCGATAGAGGGTGCCCACGTCGAAGGCCACGCTGGAGGCGCTGCTGTGCCAGATCTTGGTCTGCACCAGTTTGGCCGTGGCGCCGAAGCTGAAGCGGTCAGTCATGCGCAGCGCCAGGCTGACGCCCAGCGCCAGGTCGCTGGCCTCGTAGAACTCGCCCGTGCCGTCCTGCTCGGCCAGGGTGGTCACTTCCTCGTCCCCGTAGTCCAGGTAGGTGGCCGAGAGGCCCACCACCAGGTTCTCGCTCAAGGGCGAGACGATGCCCAGGTAATGCAGGTCCGTGTCCACCAGCCAATTGGTCTTCACCAACAGGGCCTCGTTGCCCTGGAGGTTCACCGCCGCGGCGGGGTTCCAATACAGGCAGGAGGCGTCGTTGACGGACGCCGTGCCCGTGCCGCCCATGCCCAGGGACCGTCCGCCCACGCCGATGCCCAGGAAAGCCGCGGCCGTGGTGCCCACGCGGCTCACCGCCAGCGCGGGACCCGCCGCCAAAGCGCCGCCCAGCAGCGCCGTCAAGCCAATCAGTGCGCGCATGGTGGGCCTCCTACTTGATCAGGGCGAACTTGCCCGTCTTCTCGCCGGCCGGGCTGTCCACGTGGTACATGTACATGCCGTAGGCCACGTCCAGGCCTTCGCTGCTCTTCAGGTTCCAGTCCAGGCTGCCGTCCCAGGCCTCCGAGTCGTGGTGCAGGGTGGCCACCAGCTCGCCGCGCACCGTGTAGATGCGCACTGTGGCCGTGGGCGGCAGATGGGTGAACTGGATCTTGCGGTCCCCGCGGTTGCCCTTGATGGGCTTGGGCTCCCACTCCGCGGTGGCCAGGTAGGGATTGGGCACCACGCGCACGCGGGACAGTTCGCGCGCGGCCTGGGCCAGGCTGTAGGAAGGCGCCGCCACGTCCACGGCGTAGCGGTCCTCATCCGTGAAGGGTTTCTTGGTGACGGCCGTGTAGCGGTCCCCCGCCGCGGGCAGGGTGTAGTCCCCGATCCGGTTGGTGGGGATGTCCACGGCCACGCCGAAGGCCCAGCTGACCAGCCGCGTGCCCGGGTGGGCGGGATCGTCCGCCGCCAGCAGGATGAAGTCGCGGTACTCGAAGGAGTCCGTCGTGTTGCGGCCGAAGGGCGGCGGTCCCTGGTTGAGGTTCGGGTTGTAGACCCAGAACTCCACGGGCTGGGGCGCGTCGGGATCGGTGATGTCCCAGATGCGGTAGTTGGTCTGCAGGCTGGGCACGATGCGCGGCAACAGCGTGTTCATGCTCTGGTCCGGGAAGAGGGCGGGGGACAGGCTGACGCTGCCCGCTTCCTCGCCCACGAATTCCATCCGGTAGTCGCGGGGCAGCGCCGTGCCCGTGAATTCCCGCGTGAAGCCCGCGCTGTTGTCCAGCATGGTCACGGTCCTGAGGGTCCAGGGCAGCATGTTGGCCGGCGCGTCCTGCCAGCCGCTTAAGGTCGGGTCCGCCTGGAGGAACCAGTCGTTCTGGAAGCGCAGGCGCAGGCCCTCCACCACCGGATCGTAGGCCTGGACCACGGTGGCGTAGCCCGTCAGGTTGGGCACCAGGTGCTTGTGGACCAGGTTGTGCCGGTAGTAGAACAGCACCTCCACCAGCCCGGCGGGCACGCCGGCCAGGAACTCCGGCGTGTAGATCACCTTGCCCTGATCGAAATCGAAGTCGAACTCGCCGTCGGCGCGCAGGGTGTCGCCGGTGTCCAGCCGCACGCGCACGTGGAGCGTGTCGCCGGTGTCCAGGCGCCGGGCGCTGAAGAAGTCCACGTCCACGCCCGAGTAGGTCAGCGACTGCTGCGGCGTGTCGGTGTTGATCGGGAAGCTCTCCATGACCGGCTCCATCCCGTCCCGGCGCATGGAGAACGCGAAGGCCGGCACGATCACCTCGCCCAGCAGGACGCGGGTGGAATCGTAGCCCACGCTGTCGATGTGGGCCACGTAGCCGCCGATGTCCGCGTTCCAGATGAAGGTCGTGTCCGGTTGCCAGGCCGTGTACTGCCAGCCCAGCACGTCCTGGATGCGCGCCGTGGTGTCGGCCAGGATGCTGACCTGGTAGCGCGCGCCGTCCACCAGCCGGGTTTCGTCCACGATCTCGGGGATGACGCCGCCCGTGGCGCTGCCGCTCAGGTGCTCGGCCTCCTCTTGCACCAGCCCGGGCTGGTAGCCGGAGGCGGCGGCGGCGGCGCTGACGTAGACCGTGTTGACGTCCAGGGTCACGCGGCCCGCGGCGTCGATGCTGGCCTGCTTGGCCGTCTCCGCGGGCAGGAAGCCGGACTCCGGATCGCCCCGGTCATAGGCCGCGACGGCGTAGAAGTAGTTCTGGCCGTTGACCGCCGTGGTGTCCGTCCAACTGTGCACCAGGCCGCTGTTGCTGCCCAGGTAGTACTGCGTGCCGTTCAGCGCGATGGGGAAGAAGCCCTCCACCTCGTTGATCAGGTCGAACTGGGCCACCGGCGAGAACGAGGCCGCGTTGCCCCGGCCGTCGGTGATGTTGTAGGTGTCCAGGAAGCCCGGGTCCGTGGCGCGGTAAATGCGGTAGCCCTCGAAGTCGCGCAGGTGGCTGATCCGGTCCACGCTGCGCTCGGCGCGATCGTCCCAGTAGAGGGTCACGCGGCCGTCGCCGGGCACGGCCTGCACGGCCGGCTTGCTGGGGGGCTGGATGAAGTTGTAGTTCTCGTTGTAGATGGTCCGGACCGTGGCCAGGTTGCCGAAGATGTCATCCCGGGATTCGCCGAAGACCACGGCCAGGCTGATGCGCTGGGTCTCGCCCGAGCGCAGCGGGAAGTAGCCGGCGCCGTAGAGGAAGTCGTGGTCCGCCGGGGCGCCCGCCGTGCTGTCGAACTCGCCGGGCACCATGCGCAGCCAGATGTCGTCGTCGTTGCGGCTGGAGAATTCGCTGAAGGTGAACTCGTTGAAGGAGGTCAGGCCCAGCTGGTCGCTCTCGGTGATGTCCAGGGCGTCGTAGTGCGGCTCGCCCGCGGTGGGCAGCCCGTCGTTCTCCCCCGTGTCACCGGTGACCGGCTGGCCGTCGCCGCCCACGTCGTCGAACTCGGCGTTCCAGTCGCCGTCGTTGTCCAGGCCGTCGTCCCGGCGCTCGTCCACCAGCAGGTCGTACTCCTGCAGCAGGGCCAGCGGCACCTCCACCATCTCCGTCGAGCCCGCGGCGGGCTCGCTCAGGCCCAGCAGGGTCCAGTCCACGTAGACGGCGTCCAGGTAGGCGTCGCTCTCGTCGATGACGCCGTTGAAGTTGTCGTCCACCAGGTTGCTGGGATCCTCGCGCACGACCTTGCCCGCGTAGATCGGGATCTCGAGGTTGCGCCAGGTCAGCACCAGGGTGTCCGCGGCCTGGGGCGGCACGCTGGGGACAGGCACGCGCACCAGATGGCGCGGGTAGAGCGGATCGTTGTAGTCGATGGCCACCACCACCTGGTCGGCGGCCAGCACGCTGGTGGTGTCCACCCAGGCCGCCAGCCGGTCCAGGGTCAGGCGCGGCAGATCCGTGGCCCGGCTGTCGCCGTCGTTGTCCAGCCAGTCCACCGAGTTGCCCGGGCTCTCGAGGAAGGCGTAGCCCACGATGCCCACGTTGCGCACGCCGGGGTGGACGGGCGTCCAGCCGCTGGCGCCGCGGTCGTCGAAGTCCTCGGTGTAGGTGAATTCGTCGTCGCGCGAGAACTGGTTCACGTCGTCGCCCGAGTCGCCGTCGCCGCCCACCAGGGTTCCGCAGACCATGCCGAAGGCCACCTTGTCGTAGTCGATCTCGCTGGTGTTGGTGATGTCGTAGAGCCAGAAGGTGACGTCCTCGGCCAGCGCGTGGGACCACTGGAAGCCGCGCACGGCCACCTTGAGGCCCAGGCCGGCGTGGGTCGTGTCGTCCGCCCAGGGCTGGATGCGCGGCACCAGCATGGAGTCCGGCTCGCCGGGGAAGGTCTGGGCCCAGAGGCCGGGGAAGTAGGTCTCCACCGTGTCACGGAATGCCCACTGGGTGCCCAGGAACTCCCGGTCGCGGCTGTCGTCCACCCAGAAGTAGCTCTCCTGGTCGGCGTTGTTCACGTCGCGCCCGAAGTAGCCGTTCCACGAGCCCGGCCAGCCCTTGTCCGGCCAGACGTCGGGCCAGGAGAGGCGCTGGTGGCTCATGCCCACCAGGGTGGTCTCCGGGTTGGCGAAGCCCGGCAGGGGCATGAAGGTCCAGTACTCGGCCGGGTTGGCCGGGTTCACCTCGTCGCGCCCGCGGGCCGGGCTCTGGGTGACGGCCACGCTGCGGACGGGCTTGTTGAGGAGCTTGTTGAAGTACTCCACGCCCACGCAGATGGAGATGTCGCCGATGTACTCGTCCCCCGTGCCCTTGGGCCACTCGAAGGAGTACTCGGCGCCCACGCGGCCCACCAGACCGGTGTTGTAAAAGGTCGTCTGCACCAGGTTGCCCGAGTGCAGGTTCTTCTTCTTGGCCTCCGGACTGGACCAGATGTCGTCGTACCAGGCCGCGGGGGTGAGCCGGACCAGGCCGCCGGCCAGGATCAGGAGGATGAGGGTGCGCTGCATGTAAATCCTCTCGCCGTTCGAGGTTGAAGGCCGTGCGCCGTGCTACAGGGACAGGCGGAAGCCCAGGATGACTTCCCGCGGACGCGAGTAGTTGCCGGGATCCACCACCAGCTGCGACTGGGTGTCCTGCCAGTCGATGTCGTAGCCCGCGCGCCCCGTCCGGGCGAACACGTTGTTCTCGTTCAGGCGGTCCAGCAGGTTCTTGACCTGGATGTTGAGCTGGAGGTCCGGCGACTTCAGGACGTTCCAGTAGCCGGAGAAGTCGAAGTTGACGTAGGTCGGCTTGCGCCCGCTGTTCTCCAGCAGGCCCACCACCAGGTCCTCGCTCTTGGGCGTGGGCGTGTAGGGCAGGCCGCTGCCGTAGCTGCCCAGCAGGCTCAGGCCCCAGATCCCGCCGCGGTCCAGCGAGATGTTGCCGTTGAGCGTGTGCCGGCGGTCCCAGTTGAGCGGGATGAGGTACTTGTTGACCTCCTTGCCCGCCTCCACGGCGTTGCGCGCGGCGTCGGCGCTGGAGGCGTTGGCCTCGGCCACCTGGAACGTGTAGTCCAGGCCGGCGCTGAAGCCGCCCTGGTAGCGCTTGTCCAGACTGAGCACGAAGCCCTTGATGTTGCCGAAGTCGCGGTTGGTGTACATGTAGTACTTGTCCACGTTGATGGTCTCGATCTGCAGGTCGGTGGAGACCAGGTCGCGGATGTCGCGGCTGTAGAAGCTCAGTTCCAGCGCCACGTCCTCGCCCAGTTTCTGCTGCAGGCCGATCTCGTACTGCACCGTGCGCTCCACGTCCAGGTCCGGGTTGCCCACCACCGTGTTCAGGCCGGTGAGCTCGAAGTCCGGGTTCTGGTAAAGGACGTCGAAGGCCGGGCGCTGGAAGAAGTGCCCGTAGCTGAAGTGCAGCACGCCGTTCTCCGAGACCACGTAGGCGATGGCCAGGCGCGGGCTGAGCTGCCACTTGGGCGCGATCTCGTCCCGGCCCAGGGTCGCGTTGGTGGGGTCGCGCAGGTCGGCGGGCAGGCTGGCGTTGGCGTCGAAGACGTCCAGGCGCACGCCCGCGTTCACCGTCACGTCGCTGAACTCGATTTTGTCCTGGAGGTAGGTCGAGGCCTCCCAGGGATAGCGCGTGTAGCGGTTGTCGTTGGCGCCCTGGGGGGCGACGATCTGGTCCCCGTTGAAGCTCACGCTGCGCTGGTCGAAGATCAGCCGGTGGCTGCGCAACTCGAAGCCACCCTTCCAGAGGTGGCGCTTGCCCCACTGCCGGCTGAGGTTGCCCTTCAAATCCCAGGTGTCCGTGCGGCGCTCGAAGTGCTCGTTCTCCGTGCCGCCCATCTGGGCGAAGCCCACGTAGACGTCGTCGGGATAGCGGACGGGGTTCTGCGGGTCCGCCTCGTTGAACGTGTAGTAGTAGAAGCCGCTCTCCGCCGGGAACCACTCGTCCGAGCGATAGCGCGAATCCATGATGCTGCTGTAGAGCCGGTGGTTGTAGGTGTTCAGGGTCTGGCTGAGGGCCAGGTCCATGAAGGTCTCCGGGTTCAGCACCTTGTCCCACTTCAGGCTGAGCAGCTGGCTGCGGCTGTAACGCCGCAGGCGGCCGTCGGGCGTGTAGCGCCAGCTGTGGCTGTACTCCTGGTAGCTGCGGTCGCTGCCCAGCCACATGGCGCGCAGCACGCTGCCCGGGCCCAGGTCGGCCCGCAACTTGAGCTGCGCGCTGCGCTTGACCTCCACGTCCATGGGCACGTCCTCGCCGTCCCCCGAGGCCGATTCATAGAGCTGGCGGCTGCGGCCGTCGGCCCACTCCAGCACGGACTGGACGACCGCGCTGTCCGCCGCGTCCTCCATCGGATAGAAGCCCTGCTGGATGGTGGCCGTGAAGGCGCTGTCCATCAGCGCGTCCACCAGGAAGAAGTGGCCGCCGAACATGTCGTCCATCTGGAAGCCCATGACCTCGCTGGCGTTGAAGAAGCGGTAGGGCACGCCGTCGGACTCCCAGGCGCCGATCTGCTCCTGGGGGCTGAACAGGCGCCGGCCCTGCTGCCAGCCGTTGTTGTCCGAGTAGCGCAGGCTGCCGTTCACGCTCAGCCAGGGCAGCGGCGTGGGCGAGGAGAAGCCCAGCTCGACGTTGGAGAGGTTGAGGGGATCCAGCTCGTCGATGTTGTAGAACTGCTTTTTGTGGTTGCTGACGTAGTCGCCCAGCCAGCCGCTCACCGTGACGTCGGGCTTGTCGCCGGCGTCGCGCGTCACCGTGTTGACCACGCCGCTCATGGCCTGGCCGTACTCGGCGTTGAAGGTGCCCGAGAGCACCTGCAGCTCCTGGACCATGGAGACCTGCACGTCCACGCCGCGG
Source organism: Candidatus Delongbacteria bacterium (assembly GCA_041675285.1). NCBI lineage: Bacteria > Candidatus Delongiibacteriota > Candidatus Delongbacteria bacterium. Next base: position 302,214 of record JBAYTZ010000001.1, on the reverse strand, counting down.
GAGCCGTCGTAGACGTCCGTGACGGGGATGCCGTCCACCAGGTAGAGCACCTCGCCCGAGCGGCCACCGCGGAAGTGGCCGTCCACCACGCCCGCCTGCAGGCTGACCACCTGGGAGAGCTCGGTCACAGGCATGCTCTTGAGCTTGTTGGCGTCCACGTAGCTGGCGCTGTAGGTCTGGTCCACCTGGACCAGCGAACGCTCGGCCACGATGGTCACCGTCTCGCCCTGCACCATGCTCTCCTGCAGGGTGGCGTCCTGGCGCGTGGTCAGGTCCACGCTGACGCCCACCTTGTCCACCTGCAGGCCGCGGTAGCCCACGCTGCTGAACACCAGCGTATAGGTTCCCGGCGGCACGTTGAGGATGGAGTACTCCCCGTCGAAGTCCGTGGCGGCGCCGCGGGTCTGACCCAGCACGACCACGTTCACTCCGGGCAGGGGCTGACCCTGGGGGTCCTTCACCTGGCCCGTGATCTTGCCCGTCACGCCGGCCCAGGCCTGGGCCAGCAGCAGCAGGCTGCACAACACGCGGATGGCGGTTCTCATCGGCGACTCTCTGCTTGTCCTGCCGCCCGGGGGCCGGTCTGCCCGCGGCGCGGGCGGGATCCGGTTCCGGCACGGCGTGGGTACGTCATGCTTGTGTTCCGCTCAGACGCCGCTGTTCTCCCTCCGCGGCGAAGAGGTGCCAACCGGCCGGCTTGAGACCCAGGGTCACGCGCTTGCCCATCGCCAGGGTGGCGTCGGGGGCCAGGCGGGCGACACAGGGCTGGCCGAACAACTGGAAATAGGCAAGGGTCTCGTGACCCATCCGTTCCACCACGTCCAGGCTGACCTCGCCCAGCGCGGGCAGCCCGGGATCCAGGTCCAGACCCTCGGGCCGCAGCCCCAGCAGGGCCGGCCCCTCGGGCAGCCCGGGGGCCACGGGCAGATCGCGCTCGGAGCCCGTGGGCCGGAAGCAGCCAGCGCGCAGCTCGCCGGGCAGCACGTTCAGCGCCGGCGAACCGATGAAGCCCCCCACGAAGCGGTTGGCCGGCCGCTGGTAGAGGGCCATGGGGGTGTCCACCTGCTGGATCACGCCCTTGTGCAGGACCACGATGCGGTCGCCCAGGGTCATGGCCTCCACCTGGTCGTGGGTGACGTAAATCATGGTGGTGCCCAGCTGGGCGTGCAGGCGGGCCAGCTCCGTGCGCATCTGGACGCGCAGCTTGGCGTCCAGGTTCGAGAGGGGCTCGTCGAAGAGGAAGACCTTGGGCTGGCGCACGATGGCCCGGCCCAGGGCCACGCGCTGACGCTGGCCGCCGGACAGCTCGCGCGGCCGGCGCTCCAGCAGGGACTCCACGGACAGGATCTCCGCGGCCTGTCCCACGCGGGCGTCGATTTCCCGCTCGGGGAGCTTCCGGATGCGCAGGCCGAAGGCCATGTTCTCGCGCACGGACATGTGCGGGTAGAGGGCGTAGTTCTGGAAGACCATGGCGATGTCGCGGTCCGCCGGAGCCATCTCGGTGACGTCGCGGCCGTCGATGACGATCCGGCCCGAGGAGACCTCCTCCAGCCCGGCGATCATCCGCAGGGTGGTGGACTTGCCACAGCCCGACGGCCCTACCAGCACCAGGAACTCGCCGTCCCGGATTTCCAGGTCGAAGGTCTCCACGGCGACGTACCCGTTGGGATACACCTTGCGGAGGCGTTCCAGTTGAATGGCTGCCATCTGGTTTCCTGACTTGGCCCGTGGGCGACGCGGCGCCGGCAGCGCGGCGATCACGACACGGCGTGTGCGACGCTTGAATGTAGAAAAGACGCGAGGCGCCCAAAACCACGCGCAGGTGGGACAGCCCGCCCACCTCCGAACACCCTCCCCTCCGCGTTCACCCTGGCGCGCGGCCCGCCGCTCCGGGCGGGCGTCCGAGCGGACTCAGGGCGTCCAGTCCAGCAGCACGGCGCTGCGCGGTCCCACCCGCAGCGTGTGCCCGTCCAGATCCAGCTCCACGCGTCCCGAGGCCAGCGCCACCCGGGCCGTGCCCGGCAGGCGCAGGGTCCAGGTGTTGTCGGGGTGCGTGTTGAAGGCCGCCGCCGCGCCGGCGTCCGCGCTGGTCCAGGCCAGCTGCGCGCCGGTCAGGCTCTCCTCCAGCACGTCGCGCCGGGCCGCGGCCAGCCCCGGATGGGAACGGCGGAAGACCACGGCCTGGCGGTAGAGCTCCACCAACGCTTTGTTCAG